>JAENZK010000035.1 GCA_016841285.1 Guptibacillus hwajinpoensis
CAGTAATTTTTCAATCCGCTCCCAAGAAATCTCCGGCAATTGAAAATACGGAAGTTTACTAGGTATTTCACCGAAAGCCGTACCGATCGTTTCAATATGACCTGTAAAGAAAATCGTAGCTACTACACTTGAAACAATTAAGCCAACTAATGATCCAGGTACTTTAGGTAATATTTTCGGTGTAATTAAGATAACTAATAACGAAAGTAACGCTGTTAATACGCTATACATATTGATCGTATCAATGTGTATAATGATTTCTTTCATATTATCAATGAATTTTTCATGCTTCTCTAAGTCAGTGAGTCCAAGAAAATTACCGATTTGTCCTGAGAAAATGATTACAGCAATTCCAGCTGTAAATCCTATTGTAACTGGACGCGGAATAAATTTAATTAAATTACCAACTTTAAAGATACCCATGAGGCAAAGCATAACCCCTGCCATAAGGCCGGCAAGTAATAAATCTGTATATCCATACGTAATAACAATACCAAACAAGACTGGGATAAAGGCCCCTGTTGGTCCACCAATTTGAAACTTGGAGCCTCCAAACAAGGAAATCAAAATTCCCGCAATAATCGTTGTATAAATCCCATATTCCGGTTTAACCCCTGATGCGATGGCAAATGCCATACCTAATGGAATGGCAATAACCCCTACTATTATTCCTGAGATTAAATCCTTTTGTAAGTGTTTAAGTGTATACCCTTCGAATCGCTCAATAAATAAGCTTCTCACTACTAGCCCCTTCTTTTCCTTATCAAATGCGCCTTGGCGTATTTGCGCCCAGATTTTTTCGAGCTCGCTCGAAAAACTACCTTTGAAAATCTGAGGCATCCGCCGGAGGCTTTAACTTTATTCAGTTCAACTGAATAAAGTTAATCTTTCTCCACTCTAGATTATTTTTTCCCCGTTTTTGTGTTCACCCAAAATTTATGGTCACCAAAACTAATTTGTTTTTTGATCGTCTAACCCTTCAAGCACATTAATGGCGTCAATTAAATGATTATTAAAAATTTCCTTAGCCGCCTTTAATAACTCGATAATGGCCGGGTCTCGCAGTGAGTAAATCACCCTTTTCCCGTCTTTAACGCCTACGACTATATTCTTCGTCCGCAACACACTTAGCTGCTGTGACACGGCAGAGCCCTCACTATTGAGACTCGTTTGAATTTCGTTTACACTCTTCTCCCCCTCCGATAATATTTCCAAAATACGAATTCTCAAAGGATGTGCCAATGCTTTGAAAAATTCAGCTTGAAATTGGGGCATATCGTTCCACAAAAAATCGTCCACCTATAAAACCATTGAACATGCAAATGATAGTTTTACATATTCAGATATTTGAATATGTATGGATTATACAGCCGTTTTAGTAAAAATTCAAATACTTTTTATAAAAAAACGGCTATAATATAATAATATTAATAATTATTATCATTTGTAAAAACCATAAACTTATATACTATGAATATCATTATCAATTAAAATATTAAATTCTCAATTAGAGTTGACAATAGCATCACCTGGAATTATGATTAGCGTAGAAAGGAGATTTTTAAAATGAATAGATATGATTTTCACCACCTAAATCACGTTAAAAAGCAAAATGAATCAAAGAAAACATTATGGATCACATTAATACTTACATTATTCTTTACGCTAGTTGAAATAGTTGGTGGGATATTAGCTAATTCTTTGGCACTATTATCGGATTCAGCACATATGCTGTCTGATGTACTGGCATTAGGATTAAGTTTAACCGCCATTTATTTATCTACTCGTGAATCCAATAATAAATATACATTCGGTTTTCTTCGTTTTGAGATTTTAGCTTCATTTTTAAATGGATTGGCGTTAGTCGTCATTGCGCTTGGAATTTTTATCGAAGGCATTAAAAGAATCATTAATCCTCAGGAAATTGATTTTGGATTAATGCTAGGGGTTGCGGTAATTGGTTTAATTGTAAATATAGTCCTTACAATTGTATTAATCCGAAGTACAAAGAAAGAAAATAATCTAAATATTAAAAGCGCACTCTGGCATTTCATTGGTGATTTATTAAATTCCGTTGGAGTCATCATATCCGCTATTTTGATATACTTTACGAATCTTAACATCTTTGATCCCATTATTAGTCTTGTAATTGGTGCTGTCGTCTTTATTGGAGGGGCTAAGATTATCCGCGAATCCTACCTTATCTTAATGGAATCAGTGCCAGAAGAGTTCGATCTTGATCAAATTCGTGCGGAAGTAGGGGCTATAGAAGGGGTTAGAGATATTCATGAATTACATCTTTGGACCATTACGACGGATCACCATTCGCTAACAGCCCATGTTTTTATTAATAAAGACCAAAATCCATTTAGCGTCGTGTCGGCCATTAATCAGATGTTAAATGACAAATATGGCCTTGAACATAACACCGTTCAAATTGAGCATCCTAGTATTAACGAACATGGACAATATGGGGATGACTTTTTAAACAAAAAAGCGCCGTAACGATGCGCTTTTTTGTCTTTTTTCTTCTATTATTAGACCCCTCTTTTGTTTCCCCATACGAGTGCATGAAGCTGAGGCAATACTCTTACATCATTCATTTGTGAACTTTCCATCACCTTGTTGATCAACCACTCATATTTTTGAAGTAATTTTTTTGTCAAAAAGGCATTATCAACAGTTGTTATGTCATCATTGCCCACTTGGAGATAAAAAGGCAGTTCACGATATCGTTCATGAATTTTTACAGCAAATTCAAAATCTTTGTCGTCAAATACTACGACTTTAATTGTTGCGTTCCTAACTTCTGAAAGTGTAGCAACAATCCAATCCAGCATTTCAAAATTCGTTTCCATCCCAGAGCTAGGCGGTTTCGGCGAAAGTGTTAAATCATTAATATCCTTCATCCAATCCTGCCATTTAGAGCCTTGTGTCTCAAGTGCGGTCTTGATTCCCTTTCCATTTAAAAAACGAACTAGTTCTCCAATGGCTGTGACCAAAGCAGGATTGCCGCCCGAGATGGTCACATGGTCGAAACAATTGCCACCTAAACAAAAAAGTTCATTCCAGATATCTTCGGGAGTCAATTGCTTGATTTCATCTTTAGACGAACCATCCCATGTAAAGGCTGAATCACACCAATTGCAATGATAGTCGCAGCCGGCCGTACGAACAAACATTGTTTTGCGACCAATGACAGCACCCTCACCTTGAATCGTTGGTCCAAATATTTCTAAAACAGGGATCTTACTCAAGTTCCATCCACTCCCTTTTAGCCTCGGCATAGCTAGTCGGAGTTTCATACAATCTTACAAATTCAACCCGAGCCCCGTTATATTGTTCCTGTCTTTGTTGTATAGACTCTTTCATTTTTTCATAAATCCAAACGACCATATTTTCTGCTGTTGTATTCATTTTCGGTAGTGTTTCATTCAAGTAGCGGTGATCTAGAAAGATCTCTATTTCCTCTTTCCAAATGTCCTTAATATCACCAAAATCAATAGCAAGACCAATGTCATTCACAAATCCACTAATCCCAAAAACTACTTTGTACGTATGGCCGTGAAGATTTTTACATTTTCCATCATAACAGTGTAAATGATGGGCTGCATCGAACGTAAATTCTTTACTTACAAGCACCCGTTTATTATGGTATTTTAACTGATTACGCTCTATATCCTTATCTATCTTTTGAAGGCCCTCGACAATTCGAAAGCCGAATATGTTGTTTTCCATTTTATTCAACCCCCTCTTTTAGAGAGTCTAAATACTGATCCAACCCTGCTTTACGAAGCTTACATGCTGGACATTCTCCACAGCCGTCCGCAATAATGCCGTTATAGCAAGTTAACGTTCTTTCACGGACAAAATCTAAGGCACCCAGTTCATCAGCCAATTTCCATGTTTCCGCTTTGTTAATCCACATTAACGGAGTGTGGATGACAAAGGTTTCGTCCATTGATAGGTTTAAAGTTACATTTAAAGATTTAACAAAAATATCACGGCAATCCGGGTAGCCGCTAAAATCGGTTTCACACACACCAGTAATGATGTGCTTGGCTCCTACCTGACTTGCTAACACCCCGGCGAATGATAAAAACAGCAGATTTCTGCCAGGCACAAACGTATTTGGAAGCTCCCCGTCCTCACCAGCACTTACTTCAATATCATCTCTTGTTAAAGCATTAGGTGCTAATTGATTCAATAATGACATATCTAAAATATGATGCTTAACACCAAGTTCTGTTGCGATCTCTTTCGCAACTTCTATTTCTAAGCGATGGCGCTGATTATAATCAAACGTAACAGCTTCCACCTCTTTAAAATTTTTTAAAGCCCAAAATAAACATGTTGTACTATCCTGGCCGCCACTGAAAACGACGATTGCTTTGTCATTTTTCATAATTTCATACTCCTTTTTCAATAGAAAAAACAGCAATCTAAGAAGAATGCTGTTCCTTCTTAGTTTTTTAGAGAGGGTAGCTAAGAACCTCTACCGTTTTGAACGGATTTTGACTCAATTATTTTTACTATACCATATTTCTTGTTATTGGTGTGTTTTTAAAAAATTCTAAGTTATTTTTCAATATTATGAAGGGTTTACAGTGTATAATTCCTTATTATGGAATATAAGGTGGTGAATTTCTTGAGGAAAAAAAACTTTGTTTTACCCATTTGTCTATTACTCGTTTTTTTAACTATTGCTGTTACTCTATGGTTAACAAAGGATAACATATTTTATTTATTTAATTTTTCCTACATTGGCATTTCAGTTGCTTTAGGGACACTTTTGACAGGAATTTTACCGAAACGTTTAAAACAAAGGGGCCGACTTGTTACTCAATTACTAGTAGGTTCTTACATGATTTTTTTCCTTGGGGTTTACGGTAAGGAAAATATGCAGATTGAAGGATTTTTCTTTTACCTGTTTATGGGCGTATTTATCGGTGCAACCATCCACTACTTAGTTGCTAAAATTGGTGGGACGTTTATTTTTGGACGTGGTTGGTGTGGCTACGCTTGTTGGACAGTTGCTGTTCTCGACTTTCTACCATGGAAACAGCCAACAGAAGGGCGAATTCGTCATTTAAGTTGGTTCCGGTATATCCATTTCTTAGGGTCACTTGGTTTGGTATTGTATGTCATGTTCGTTCTTCAAAAATCTCCGCAATTGGAATCTTTAGGTGAAATGTATTGGTTTTTGATAGGTAATGTGATCTATTATGTAGTCGGCTTTTTATTAGCCTTTTTCCTTAAAGATAATCGGGCAGTTTGTAAGTATTTTTGTCCGATCCCGGTTGTTCAAAAAATTGGCTCACGGTTTTCACTACTAAAAATAGAGATTACCGAAAGAAAATGTGTAGAATGCTTTGCATGTGAAAGAGCGTGTCCGATGGATATTAAATTATTAGATTATATGTACGCTGGAAAAAGAGTGCTTTCAACTGAATGTATTTCTTGTACGGCTTGTGTTCATGTATGCCCAACAGATGCCATTGATTATACAGCCGGGTTTGATGCTGGTCTTTCAGAATACTTGCGCTATAAAGGGGAGCCGGTTGCGACGAAGAAGAATCGGAAGCCCGCCATTCCAACTAACCAATCCCCTTCCATGTAGGATATATAATGCTAAAGGAGGTCTGTTCAATTGTTTTGGGCACGTGCAGAAATATTTAGTGTCCGAGGTTCTGCTTTTTTTATTCGTTTGGGCTCTAAATCAATTTTTAGTGACCGAGACTCTGCTTTCTTTATTCGCTCGGGCACTAAAACTTAGTTTAGTGACCCGAGACCGTTATTTCTTTATGAGACAGGCACTATACCTCTACATTGACAAAAATTTTATAGAATTGCTGCCTGATTTTCTTAATTTTAGCTACTTAGTTTTATTTTCTTAAGCAAATCCTTTAAGGCCAAATCAATCGTTGGATAGGTGAAAGTAAATCCAGATTCCATCGCTTTTTTGGGCAATACTTTTTGTCCATTTAGAACCATTTGCGACATTTCACCCAATAATAATCGAAGGATCGATGACGGTACAGGAAAGAAATGAGGTCTTCCCATAACACTGCCTATTGCACGCCCGAATTCATCGTTTGTTACAGGTGTAGGCGCGGTTGCGTTTATTGGACCTTTTACTTTTTCGTTGATTATGCAGAATTCGATCAACCTGACTAGATCGTCAATATGTACCCAGGAAAGCCATTGCCTGCCACTACCCATTCTACCACCAACGAAAAGCTTATAAGGGAGCAGCATTTTAGGCAAGGCACCTCCATCTGACCCAAACACGACACCAAGCCTTAACTTAACAAGTCGTGTGTATGGTTCTATCGTATCTGCGGCCCTCTCCCATTCATAGACAATACGCGCTAAAAAATCATTATTACTAATCGGGCTAGTCTCATCAAACTCCTCACTTTCAGACATCCCATAGATGCCTACAGCAGAACTGTTAATAACGACCTTTGGTTTACTTTTTAATTTTTGAACATAATAAGCCACGTTTTTGGTTGAATTAATTCTCGATTCTAGGATCCTAGTTTTCGCCTTTGGTGTCCAGTATTGGTTGATCGTCTCCCCCGTTAAATTGACAATAGCATCTGCTCCTTCAAGGGGCTCTACATGTTCTTGAAGATCGCTCCAAGTTATATAACGGACTAGTGATTCTTGGCTAAGGCGCTTTGAACGAGAGACAAGAACAACTTCATTTCCTGTTTTTACGAGATACGAGGTTAAGTGTTTTCCAACGAAGCCACTGCCTCCGAATATAATCACCTTCATTGCGGTTCTCTCCTAAGACAAACTTGTGTGAAAATTTCTTTATAAAATGTAAAAATGGAACGGCAGTCATCTTGGCCCATTCCCTTTATATTATCGCATATATTACGTTATTCTCCAAGCAACTTACATTAATAGTCCATCCATTTAACTAATAGCCATACAATGAGTGGAAGAATTTCATACATATGTTATAATCGTATGCAAGAGTAATAAGGTAAAAGAAATAAGGTAGCGGGAGATTAAATTTTTGAAACTCTCGCTTTTGTTTTGGAGGTGTTTTTTTGCAAGAAAGACATATTTTGGTGAAGGAATTGCTTAGCTTATACATAGATGACATGGTTGATCCTAAAGCAAAGGATATTATCGAAGAGCATTTACAAGAATGTGATGAATGTAAAGCTGAGCTTATGAGTTTACGTGATGACAAGGACTTTTCTATATCATTTGATACTGAAGAAATAAATGAAGATACTACAAAGCAGAGTGAAGTTGCATTTATTAAAAGAGTAAGTAAGTATCGAAAGAAAATCATACTTTATACCACTACGTTTTTACTGTCATTTACGATTGGGAGTTGGTATTTAAGCAAGGAACGGACCGACGAAAAGTGGCAGGCTGAACAGAATAAGGCCAATCAGGAATTAGTTAATCTTGATAGTGAGTTAGTGTCTTTATCTCCCCCACAAGAACAGATCATGAAAAATTCAGGTTTGGATTTACAGTTAAAGACAAAACAAATTTCCACTAGCGAAACTATATTCTCCTATACATATCAATGGTCAAATCCAAATATTGATTTTGTTCAAGAAGATATATATTGGCCTAATAACTTAATTGCAATGGATCTTACAAACAACACCGTACTTACGCATAAAGAAAATAAAAGCAACTTTGGCAATTCCCTTCTTGAAGAAACATGGACATTATCCGGGATTGAAAAAAACACAGAATTTATTGGTGTCGAGTTGCCAAATTTGGCTGTTTTCTACAAAACGGCGGATATTTCTTATCCTCTTTTACAAGGAAAAGATACCGTGATTAACGAAGAAATCACGGTGAATAACGTTCGATTTTTAATAGAAAAAGCTGTAATTACAGATTCGCAAATAAATGTTTACTATCGGCAACTTGATGAAATACCTAAAGTAGGATTATACGATTTAAGCTTCAATATTTTGGACGAAAATGGAAAGAGTTGGAGCAAGGAGCCTATGATCGACTTTCAAGACGATGTGGAACGGACGTTTACGATTCCAATCTATAAAGATATGAAGGGTCCACTCACACTAAACTTAAAGCATGCTGTTTTAGTAATCCCCGGAATGCATTATAAATTTATGATTTCCTAATTAGATAAAGCCTTTTAGGGATACACTCCTTAAAAGGCTTTTAACTTTATTTTTCTTGATTTTAAAATTTTTTTTATTTTTTTAAATTTCACTGTAACCTTTTACATGTTTTTGTTACTACATGGATGAGGGGAAAGGAGGAGGATTGCTTGGCTCTTTTTGACTCATTTCGAAATGGGAAAAAGGTTAAACATTCTATTATGGATGATTTAACTGACTTTTATCATAATCATCGCGCGATTGTTTATACGTATTTTTTGAAGGTTACAGGTTCACAAGATACTAGTGAAGAGTTAACGCAAGAAACCTTCTTTCAGGCTATTACATCAATTCATCGTTTTAAAGGTAATTCAAGCTTAAAGACTTGGCTCTTACAAATTGCACGGAACATCTATCGGAATAAAGTGAGAACCTGGGTGAAGGATCGGGATCTGTTTGACGATGAAGATGTAAACGAGCAAGGTGATCATTCTTTTGATCCGCAAACCGTTTCATTACAAAAACAAACAAAACAGGATGTTCAGGATGTTCTAACGAAACTTCCCGAGGATTATCGTGATGTTCTTATTTTTAAAGAAGTTCATGGTCTTTCACATGTTGAAATTGCAGAAATTTTAAATAAAACACCGCAAACGACAAAAGTGCTTTTGTATAGAGCTAAGCAAAAGTTTAGAGATTTATACAAAAATGAGGTGGTTTTTTATGACGAATCAATGTGAGATCGTTCAGGATCTTTTACCACTATATATAGATCAGGAACTTTCGAAGGAATCGCTAGTCTACGTAGAGTCACATCTTGCTACATGTAAGGTATGCAGTCCCATTAAAACTGAATTAAATAAAAGTAAACAGTTTGATTTAAAATTACAAAAGTCATTAAGTAGTAAAAGCTTTTCCTCTCCCCAAGAGCTAGATTTTATAAATAGAATTACGAAATGGAAAAGAAATTCCGCTATTTTTGGGGTTTGTTTCATTCTTTTACTAACATTTTTATTATGGATGTTTATAAAGGAAGATTTGGAACCTCAGCCTGTTGACAAAGACATGCCTATCGAAAAAGAAACTACATTTAATTTTGAAACTAGCAAAAGGTGGGGAAATATAAACTATGATCATATTACAGTTAGCGATTATTTTAATAACTGCTAAAATCGCAGGCAGCATTAGTGTAAAACTAGGTCAGCCTTCTGTTCTTGGACAATTAATCGCTGGTATCTTAATTGGACCAGCTGTCTTCGGATTTGTTGAAGGTAATGACTTTATTGATGAAATAAGTGCACTAGGTGTTATTATATTAATGTTCATTGCTGGACTCGAGACAGATATAAAAGAATTCAAACAAAATATTAAAGCTTCAACCTATGTTGGTTTTGGTGGAATTATTCTCCCGTTAATCGCAGGTTATTATTCCGGCGTTCTATTAGGCCTCGGCTTTTATGAATCTCTCTTTTTTGGCCTAGTTCTAACCGCAACAAGTGTTAGTATTTCGGTACAATCCCTACGTGAAATGGGGAAACTGAAAACGAAGGAAGGAATGGCGATTCTCGGGGCCGCTGTATTGGATGATATTGTTGTCATCGTTCTATTAGCGGTTGTTATGAGCTTTATGGGTGGAGATGTCAGCCTTAGTACTGTCCTTTTGAAAAAGGTTGTCTTCTTTTCTATTGCTATTCTTCTTATGTGGAAAGTTGTTCCATGGACGATTAGGTTATTATCTAGGATGGCAGTCCCACAGGCACCGGTTGGCGGAGCGTTGATTATTTGCTTTTTATTTGCTTATTTCGCTGAATATAATGGTGTAGCTGAAATCATTGGTGCTTATTTTGCAGGGATCTCAATTGGTACTACTGATTTAGGACATAAGATTATGGAGAAGGTTGAAATAGTAGGCTATTCCTTATTTGTACCAATCTTTTTTGTAAGTATTGGCTTTAGTGCCCAATTAAATGGTGTATCGCAGTATCTATGGTTAATTATCGGTCTTAGTATAATGGCTATTTTATCAAAATTAATTGGCAGTGGTCTTGGAGCAAGGCTAGCAGGTTATAAATGGAAAAGCTCCCTTCAAGTCGGTGCAGGTATGGTCTCCCGTGGTGAAGTTGCCTTAATCCTTGCTGCATTAAGCATTGAACATCAGATTATTGAATCACAGATGTTTACTGTCTTAATTATTGTAGTGCTTGTAACGACAATCGTAACTCCTCCTCTACTCAAATTCTTATATCAAGATAAAAATGAGGTTACTGAGCAAGAAAATGCTGCTGTATACTCTAAGTAATTGATTTAATAAAAGATAAACACCCGTGGTTGGAATTCACGGGTGTTTTTTGGTTTATAAAAACATAGCCATATTTATTGTCGTAATAACCGCTTGATCAGGAATGATGATTCTTTTTGCTAGTTTCCAACCATCCACTCCTTTACGAATAATATCATGACGCTCACCAAACATTTCTTCAATATCAGTGTTTGAACCTCTGCTTCTCTTAAATAAGAAATAGCTTCTCACATTATATTCATCTTCGTTTTCTGTTTTAGTGATCACGATATTACTAATAAAATGCCGTTGTCTTGGCGGCACTTTCTCAACCCAAGCCGATTTCGTATATAATCTTTTTACCCTTGTTGTTAAGGCTGTTTTTGTTTCATCAAAATAACTGATCTCGTCTGATATATCCTTTCCCTCGAAGCGATCAATCGTTTCTCGTAATGGCATTTTATAAACAAGATCTTCAGCTAAAAGGTCCAACCATTCGCTATACTTGCGGTTATCTAATAGAAAAACCTCTTCATATAGGAAGTCCTTAATTTGTTCTTTTATTTCAATATCGATTTGTTGTTGTGTTCCTGCACTCATTATTTGATTTCCTCCTCTACTTGAAGTCCATCAGAAAGTAATTCAAACCAATATTCATGCATTCCCCTAGCAATGGCATCTAAATATGTTGTTGGATAAGCTACACCCGGTCCAGGGAATTCAGGGTCAGGTTCAACGCGATCCAATCCCATTAAGTAATTGAAGACATTGTTGAAGCTTAACGATTTATCTCTGGCCATTAAACCTCCACTTGCTTCCACAATACGCGCCCAAATTTCCGTATCATCCTGCTCTAATGTTCCAGTAGGACCAAACGAGCTCAGGTATCCTTTATAAGCCCCTTCCTTATATTCCTGTGGAGCCGCTTTGTCTATCATAAACCAAGTCCAAATTTCCATTCGATCTGGTCCAAGTGGCCTCCAAAGCCTGAAATTCAAGAAATTGTGTAAATGACCCTCTGATCCATGCATTGGGCTCACAAATGAAAGGTTCGGGAACACCCCGCCTACAAACACGGTTACACGCTCCAAAATATCTAATTGTTCAGGTGTTAAATTTTTCTTGAAACTCGGCCACATAGACTCAGGTGTTCCTTGGAAAGCACTTCTTGAGCGTCCGGTTGCTGATGTAATGACATTAATTCCATGACCATGTCCTAAAACAACTTGGTGCCCATAACCTGCATATAATGGATCCTCTGGACTAATTCCCATTTCGACCGTTGACCTGTGAGTTGTCTGCACATGATAGGGATCAGCAGCAAAGTTCTCTGCTGTTGCCTTCCAGTTCGCTTTTGCTACCCAGCGCTGCGGTACACCGATAACTTCCATTCCACCATCACTTCGACCAAGCATAATATCAAAATAAAACTTCATATCCCCTAAATATTCTTCAAGTGAGATTGCATTCCGATCCAAGTTTCCGAAGATCATGCCTTGGTACGATTCAACCCTTGGCACTTGTCGTAAAGACCAATCCGTCTTATTCATTTCTTGGCCGTAAACTTTATTTCCTGCCACAATCCCAATCAAATCACCGTCAAGATTAAAGCTCCAACCGTGGTAAGGACATGTAAACGTTTTCTTGCAACCCCGGTCTTCCGTACACAATTTAGATCCTCGATGTGTACAAGAATTTAGATAGGCTTTAAATTCACCAGAAGCATCCTTCACAAGTAAAATGGGATCATTGACCATTTGTCTAGTAACATAGCTTCCTACTTCTTTTAGCTCAGATTCATGTGCAAGGAATTGCCACGTTTTTCCGAAAACCATTTCTTCCTCTAATTTAAATAAATCAGGATCCGTTAGCGCCCATTGCGGAAACAATCCTTGATCCAATTGGGCTTTGAGCTCTCTAACTACCTCTTTATCAACCTTCCTAATCATAACTCGACAACCTCCATTTATACAGAAAAATAGGTTTGATTTAGATTCACGCTGTGAATTGATAGATTGTATAGTGAATTGTTATTTTTAATATATGATTATTTGTTAAAATTGTCAATATTTACTGAATATTAAGATATGAAATATTTTTATATTTTTTTTATAAATTTTAGGCATAAAAAAGAACACAGCTGTTCTGTGCTCTACCTCAAACCCATTTGTTTTGAAATTTTTGATGCCACATCTTTAACGAGGGTCATCAATTCCTCCCGTCTAGTTCCTTCCATTTTAAAGCTCGCTCCGGAAATAGCTAGCGCTGCAATTGCCTCATTTTTTTCATTAAAGATTGGTGCAGCAATCGCGGTATATCCCATAAATGTTTCATCTTCATCAACATAGTGGCCCAAATCCTTAATTTCTTTTAGACGTTCCAAAAACTTTGTTTCATCGACAACTGTTTTCGGGGTATGCTGTTCTAGCGGGTAACGCTTTAAAAGGTCGTGAACGAATTCCTTATCCATATGGGATAATAAAATAATGCCTAAAGCTCCATTATGCAATATTCGCCTTCTTCCCACAAAATTGGTTGGCAACAGCCCTTCATCACTATCGTATCTGACTAAATATTGAATTGAATCGTCCTGCTGTTTAGCCAGTATAATCGAATGCCCCGTCTGTTCATGTAAATCCTGCATATATGGCTCCGCTTCTCTTCTTATATCTAAATTTGCTAGAACGATTCCACCATACTCTAATGGTTTATTCCCAAGTCGATATGTATTTAATGACTGATCGTATTGGATAAGATCATTACGCTCAAGTGTCCACAGTAAGCGATAAATTGTGGCTTTCGCTAATTTTGTTTTAGCCATGATCTCATCAATCGATAAAACCGGTTTTTCAAAACTAAAACAATTCAATATTTGAATAGCACGTTCAACTGCCCTGATTGGTTCTATGTTTAATTCTCTCATGACGGTACCCTCAATTTCTTTTTTAATATTAGGATTCTCTGAAAAGCGCTATTATCCTTTTTTATGATTAAATAAAAAAACAAAACCCATTGGATTTTGTTTTTAGTCGTTATACTTTGATATTACTATTTTCTTCAACTAATGGAAACGTAATGAAAAAAGTAGTCCCTTTTCCGATTTGACTCTCAATATTGTATTCACCCTGCATCTCTTTTATTATATTAAAAGCGACCATTGTACCTAGACCAGTGCCTTTATCTTTCGTTGAGAAATAAGGTGTTCCAATATTTTTGATTTGTTCATCAGACATTCCTTTTCCATTGTCCGTTATGATTAATTGTGCCTTCCCATTGCATTGCTTCAACTGAATAATTATATTTCCTTTTTTCTCTATAGCTTCAATTCCGTTTTTGACAATGTTAAGCAGGGATTGATGAAGCTTTTGTTTTTCACCTAAAATTGTATATTGGCAATCTTCTATATTGACTTCGACAGCAATACTATTCATCGTCGCATAAGGGTTGATGACTTGCACTATGTATTCAATTTCATTATTCAAATGCAATACTTCTTTATTTTCAATAGAGGGCTTGGCAAAATTCAAGTAATCACAAATTATGCGTTCTGCTCGGTCTAATTCCTCTAAACTTAACTTTATGTATTGATTTCTTTGTTCATCTGATAGACTACCGTCCTTAAGCAATTGCGTAAATCCTCTGGTTACAGTTAATGGATTCCTTACTTCATGTGAAATACTGGCGGCAATTTCACTAACCGTTTTAATTTGTGTTAGCTTATTCAGTTCCTCTTGCAAATTTTGTACGGTCTTCTCATGATTCTCATTTTCTATTATTAATAGGTTATTCACCGTATTCAATTCTTGTGTACGTTTATTTAAGTTTCGATTTTTTAAAAAGATAATGATTGCTATAAGAATTGCTAAAAAAGCAATAGCTGCCATCGCTGTTTCTCCTTTAACACCGAATAATGTAAACGTTTTCCAAAAAAATTCTTAAATTCATTATCTTATACTTTTATCACTTTTTCAACAATTTAAACCAAAATATCTATAAAATACCAATTATTAGGTGGCTATTCCTATTATTTACCCAAATAGTAGGTTTCAACAACCTCATATTTTGGGCTTCTACTCGGAAATATTTGATAAATTACAACTTCATCTACAGATAATTTTTGTTTTTCGTTATAGCTAGTTTTAATGTCAGCTAACGAATGATTAACACTGCCTTCAGACCATTTTTTAGCAAGTGTGATATGTGGCCGATATTCCCTGTTTTCTTTTGCAAATCCCACTTTTCCTGCATATTCCTCCACTTGATTTTGTAAAAGCACTAAATCATTTGTTTTTTCAACCCCAGCCCAAAGAACACGAGGTTTCAGCGGATTTCCAAATGTACCAATCGTTCCAACCTTTGTTTCAAAACTTTTTAGTTGTTCGATCGATTTTAGTTCGTTGGTCACGTCTTTAAGTGCTTCAGGTGCAACTGGACCCAAAAACTTTAAGGTAATGTGCAAATCTTGTTTATCTGGCCACACTTTATACGATAACTGTTCTTTCAGAGAGTCCTGCCAGTGTGAAAAATAATCCTTCAAAGAATGGTTGAGTGGAATGGCTATAAAATAATGCGGAAAAGTAGACATCAAAAAACCTCCAAAGTTCTAAAAGTTGTCAAAAAATAGTGACATTAATAATAATATTTCTACTATGGAATATGAAATTATGATTTAAATAGTATATTATAAAAATATGAGTATGAGCTCAAATAAAGGAGTGAATAGACTTGCCCAGAGTTTTCATTCATTTTACATTTTTATTCTTTTCTTTAACTGCTTTATCTGGTGTATGGATGCGATTTTTCTTTATTAAGCAAAATGAATTGATTCCCTATACACATGTTTTACACGGACATTCACATTTAGCAATGTTAGGATGGGCATTTATTGGTGCTTTTATTGTTTTCCTATCATTATCTTGGAAAAAAATCAAACAAAAAAAACAAGCTATATTGATATTATCTGCTCTATGTATAGCCTCTCTTCTTATGTTCCTGTCCTTTTTATATCAAGGGTATGATGTCCTATCGATTATATTTGCTACCCTTCATATTTTTATTGAATATTGGGCCGCTATTTTTATGTTTAAAATCTTTAAAAAAGAGACCGATATACCGAAATCCGGAAGGTTATTTATCAACAGTTCCCTACTAGTATTAGTCATATCATCTATTGGACCGTATATGCTCGGGTTTACATCCGCGACTGGATTAAAGGATACCTATTATTTTGATATGGCCATGTATTTTTATTTACACTTTCAATACAATGGCTGGCTTACGTTATTTTTAATCGGGCTATTTATTATTATCATACATATGAAAAAGATTCCAATCGAAAGTTCCTTATTGAAGCTTGGCTTTTGGTTTTACTTCCTTTCTCTTTTTCCTGGATATTTTTTAAGTATCCTTTTTATTGATTTGGGTAGTATTATTCCGATCCTCGCAACGATCGGAAGCATTGGACAATGGATAGGTGTTGTATTTATCTTACTTGCATTTAAAAGAATTTGGGGAGACCTCGGTCAGTATTATTCAAAATTAACGCTGAGTTGCTTATGGATCACACTAATATTACTATTCATTAAGAGCACGGCCGAATTAGGTTTAATTTCGCCATCTTTGGCTGATCTCGTTTATAACACTAGGAGCATCGTTATCGGATATCTTCATTTAACTCTTTTAGGGTTTGTGAGCATTTTTATAATAACGCATTACTTTATGGTTCATATTCTTGACTCAAAGGCAAAAATATCTACCAACGGATTTATCATTTTTATTATTGGTTTTGCCCTTAATGAAATCTTATTATTCAGCCAAGGTCTTTCTGAATGGCTTAAGCTTGCTGGAATCCCATTTTTTACGGAAGGTCTGTTAGCCGCGAGTGGATTGTTATTTATTGGGGTTGTTACGCTATGGCTTTCTTTTGGTACTAAGAAACAGCACCACATGCTTTAAGATGTGGCGCTGTTTTTTTATGGATTATTGTTGTTTAACCTTTGCAAATGTTCCTGTCGCCGATGCAACGATATTGCCATCCTCATCAAACATCTTTGATTCTAAGAAAGAAATATTTTTTCCTTTTCTCAGAAATTCTGCTGTACATGTTAATTTCCCTGATTTAATAGCCTTCATATATTGAATCTTCATTTCGACTGTAACAGCAGCTCCAATTACTTTTTTACATAAATGCCCCATTGAAACATCTAATACAAACGCAATGACCCCACCGTGGAGAACCTCCATCGGATTGTACATAAAGTCTTCTACGTCAAATTCAACCGTGCAAGTATCCTCCGTATAAGAAACATCCAAATCAAATAGCTTTGATAGGAAGTATTTTCCGTAATCACTTTCGGAAGTCTCAACCGCATTTTTAAATTTTTCGTTTACTATCTCTTTATTCATCTTGCCCCACCCTTAAAATTGATGATTGAATTTTTTTCATTAATTTCTACATTGTAACATAATGGGGAAATTTCTCTATTGATTTTTCCTTCCCCGCTTCACTTCATCCATTAAAAATGATACAAAATCATCATCTTTAACAAGCCAGGCTTCATGTTTTCTTTTGATATATTTTTCCGCCTCGAGAAAGCTGTTAAAGGTTTGCTTGATTTTTGTTTTGTTGCGTTCAATAATCCAATTGTTATCAGTTTCCGGATAAATAAAGAAAATATCATCGTTTCGGTCTTTGTATAAGGAACCTAATCGAGAATCTTTTAAATTAAAACGGTTTTCCCGGGCATCCACTCGTAATGGGTCCAATGGAAATGTATTGGCCACAAATTTTTTGTATGTATCCGCAGTCAATGGACATCCTGATGCCTTTGCATGTCCACCACCCCCGAACTTTCTCGCTACTTCAGATACGTCTACATGATCATAAATGGTCCGAAACCCTAATTTTTTTCCGCCCATATTTAAAATAGCGATATAGTCAAGATGGGGATTATCTTTAGCAAGTTCATTACCAAGCTCTGAGTGATACGATTCAGCATAGACGATTCCAGCAAAATAGCCGCCAATCTCAGTCTGTACAAGCTCTCTCCTTTTGCGACGAATATAGCGAACAATTTTTTCATCTTCCATATCTAAAATTTTCTTTTCAAAGTCGTCGAAATAGAAATGGGCACTTGTATGTAGTCGATTTATCATTATTTCTTCAAATTCTTCAATCGATAGTAAGTAGAAGAGTGCATTAAGCCTACGTGCTAGTTGATTATTATTTTTTTCCCATTCCCACGTATCGTACTGGCGGACTAGTTCAACAAATTCATTAAGTGCTTCTGAGCGTTGTAAAAGATTTTTCGAAATAAGGTATTCGTAAAATAACGATGTTGCAGAGTTCAATTTTCCTTCTTCATTTTCAACTGCAACATAGCCCCACTCGTATTTATTTAAATGAAGCGCCGTTTTATGGTGATCGATTAGCTGAACTTTACCGCCCCCTTGAAAAAACAGCTCCACCCCTTTTTCATTTTGTTCATTTACCGACAAATCCGTAACGAACAAAAACGTATCCATATCATTACTGTTCAAAAAGGAAGCAACTTCGCGATCAAGACTAGCATTCGAATTATACCGAACATTCACTTCATCACCAAACGACAGCTTTGCTAAAATCCCACAGCTAACGCCATCTAAATCATTATGTGTTAATAGTTTATACATGTTCTTCACCTCATAAGATAGTATAATTCAAAAGTTGAAAAATATCGAAATTACATATTCCTTTCTTAATTGGGGATAAATAATTTGTAGGTTGCTACATATAAAATTAAAGGGGGATAATTAAATATGAATAGTCAACGAGCACAAGAAATTTCAACTTCACCGGTAATGGCTAATGTGACCTTTAATGGGGCCCCGGTTTATATTCAACAAGTCGATGAAAATAATGAAACAGCTCGAATTTATCCACTTCATCAACCGGAAGTTGAACAAGATGTACCTCTATCTATGCTAGTAGAGCATTAATTAGAGAGCGGCCCATACAACTCGTTAAATGCAAAAAAAAAAGCTCGAGTTGAGCTTTTTTTTTGCATTTATATCTTATTTTACTATGCCGATTTACTGATAATAATGAATTAAAAGGAGCAAAATAACACGAATTATTACAAAATATCGGGAGGTCTATGCTCTGAATGGATAAAGCAAAAATCATGGAGAAAATAAATAAGCTAAAAAACAAAGAATCTGAGGTCGAATCCTTTATTAGACCACCTGAAGAATTTGGAGAAGCTGTTAAATTGTATTATAACGATAAGAAGAATATGTTTAGGGCTATTATTTTCGATCCGGATACGCGTATTAATTATGATGAAAAGTCTTTGGATGACGTAGATCAAGCCTATTCGTTCATCATACAAACATTAGATGGGTAAAAAAAACGGGCCAGAGGGTCGGGTTCTTTGGCCTAAATGGGCCACAGAACCCGACCCTGCGTCCTACTTCCAATCTACTCTACAACCTCATACAAATCTTCTGGAACACCGCTTATTAATCGGCTCTTTTCTCCTACAGAAAATATATAAAGCTCATGCATTGCTCTTGTGCAGGCGGTGTATAGAAGTTTTTGTTCGTTTTCGCTGCCGTAATATTCTTCTGAACAATTCGGAATTATGACCGCATCAAATTCAATCCCCTTTGCCAAATAGACAGGCACGATGAGGACTCCCCGTTCAAATGAATACGTTTCTTTGTCTATTCGTTTTACATCCATTTTCTTGCTTAATTGTTCAAAGACCTCTTTACTTTCTTGTTCTGTTTTACAAATGATGGCTATGGTTTGATGTCCACTTTCCCGTAAATGCTTAATAGAAATTTCCAATTCACTATATAACACCTCATAATTCGCCACTTGAGTAAAGATTGGTTTATTCCCTGAACGGTTGATAGCTTCGATTACATTCCCGCCTTCAATAATCCATTTTGTAAATTCAACAATCTGTTGAGTAGAACGATAGCTTTTTGTAAGGGTGATCGTTTCAATTCTTTCTTCCCCGCTTAATTGGCCCGAAAAAATGGAAGGTGAATTCATCGTCTCAGAAAAAATAGCCTGGTTGTAATCTCCAAGAATCGTCATTTGACACATTGGAAACAGCTGTTTTAAAAAGGCAAATTGAAAAGGCGTGTAATCCTGGGCTTCATCAATAAATAAATGACGGATCAATGTGTTCGGCTTTCGTCCCTCTATTTGGTCCTGCAGATAAAGAAAGGCGGTTGCATCTTCAAAAAACAACGTTTTTTTCTTCGTGTTTGAAATGGTTTGTGCACATATATCAGCCCAATTTTTTGGTAAAAGACTGCTATCAATAGATAGAGTGTTCGCTGAAAGATCAAATAGCTGGCAAAAAATAGCCGCCATATTAATGAATTCAAGCCTTTTAATGGTTTTTCTAATTGGTTTTAAACGATTGCTTACAATGAACTTGGCTAACTCCTCTTGCTCTCGATCAAAATCGTTAAACGTATTTTCCGTAAATTGCTGTTTTTTCTGAAGTCGTTTATATATTTTCTGATACTCATCGTGATCTAAAAACTGTATTTCTTCGGCAACCCAATCTTTTTTGCGCTCTTTTCGGCCTTTTTTGGATAGTTCCTTTAAAAGCCAATCCATCGTCAAACTTATACGATTAGGAATAGAAATCGAAGAATCTAATGAATAAAAGAAGCTTTTAATTTCGTCCGCAGAAATAATTATTTCGCCTCTAAAACTAATATTTTTAAAAATAAGGCCATCGTTTGATAAATAACGAACATAGGCATGTATCAGTTCTAGAAATTCATTGCTTCCTTTAAAATGAATGCCTTCCATCCTGACCTCATACTCTTTATCCTTTGGAGCGGTTAGCACATATTCCATTTGTGCAAATGTATCTTCAAGAGCATATTTATTTTTAAATCTTTCCTCTAGGTAGGCTTGGAAAGTCATTTGCTCCATATTATCTTCACCAAGCTCTGGCAGCACCGTTGCCACGTAATGACTGAACATTGGATTTGGCGAGAATAACATGATGTTATCTGATTTTATACTGCCGCGGAAACGATACAGTAAATAGGCAATCCGCTGCAGGGCTGCCGATGTTTTACCGCTGCCTGCCACACCCTGGACAAATAAAAGCTTACTCCTTTCGTTCCGGATGATTTGATTCTGCTCTTTTTGAATGGTGGCAACAATACTTTTCATTTGGTTATTGGCATTGTCACTAAGTACTTGCTGCAATACTTCATCTCCGATGGTTACGCCTGTATCAAACATTCCCTTTAGCTTACCGCCACGGATAATGAATTGCCTTTTTAAAAGGATCTCACCTTCAATGGTGCCGTCAAGCGTCTCAAATTTCGCCGGACCTGTGGCATAATCATAATAAATACTGGATATTGGTGCACGCCAATCATAGATTAAAAAATTCTCTTCCGCTTCATCCATTAAAGAGGCCGTACCAATATAAATCCGGTCGGGACTTTCCTCCCCCACTTCATGAAAATCAAAGCGGCCAAAATACGGAGAATGTTTTAGTTTAGCCAAGCCTTTAATACGCTGGTCCATTTTATAATGGGACAATTCCTTTACATACAGCATTTCTTTCTGCTGTTTAATACTTGTAAAAGTTTCACCCAAATCATCAGGTTCATCAAAATTGACCGTTACATCATTCCAAAATGTTTTACGGATTTCAACAATGTCTTTTTTAATACCGCTACTATTGTTCTTTATGTTTTCGATATTATTATCAATAATGCCAAGTATTTCGTTTATTCTGGCTTGTTCTTGTTCCCACTCATTTCCCATTTGGCTTTAACCCCCAAGACCTAATTATGTAATACACTTGACTTACAACAATGTTTCGTTGTATAATATTATTGGGTATTTATGTTTAGTATATATATTATTAAAAATAAAGATAAAATTTACTATAGCACGAAAAAACGAAGGAAGCAAGAGGTTCATCCCTTGCTTCCTATTTTTTGTCTAGTTCCAGCGCCCAGCGACTCGTAAACTTCGCTCACCTCCCTACGATAAGTCAACATC
>JAENZK010000036.1 GCA_016841285.1 Guptibacillus hwajinpoensis
TAAAATCGGTAGTTAACGCCTGAATATATATGGGTTCATAGTCATCAAAATCAGGTAGCATAATTCTTCTATAATAGACACCAACACAATTTATTGTAGAAATTCTATTATTAGAAACTTTATTAAATATCTCAATTCTTTCCTCTGTAATTTCAATAGAATAATTAGATATTAGATCTGTATTTAATCTAAAAAAGTCTGCTCTTGGATATTTTTTTATAATATAATCCGCTGTATAATCGTATGAATGAGTAACTATTAAAATCTTCTCCAAGTATAAACCCCATTTCTGTAAATCATCAAAAGGATTTTATTCCCATTATATAATTATACAATATAATGCGACAATTGATAAAGGAGATTTCAAAGCTGCAATTGTGCAAATGCTGGTTGAAGGATCTTACGAAAAAGTGGATGTTAATGTATTCTTAATGTCCGGAAATAAATAAGCGTCAAATAGTACCCACCTATAAATTAGGTCAAACTGAGTAATTTATTTAAATAACCACCACAAAGAAATACTAGTCACGAGTAAAATTGTTGACTGTTGAAATAACAGATCTAAAGCGTTCATATTTGTCAAATTAATAATTCGGGAGGTTGTCAATCTGATAGCGAAGATAGTTTAACGGGGACGATTGTTAGTTTTGTTGTGACATAGGAAAAGCACCTCCTTGAATAGATATATTATACCAAGGGGTGCTTATCATTTATTTGTGTTGTTTGAACGTCCTACGGTATTTCAAGGAATTATTAAAAGTAGTCCGATATTCAAATGTAGAACAGTAATATGTATACCGTAACTCAATTAATTCAGAGAGCATTTTGTAGAAACAGCTTTACCATTCACGGATAATATTAATTTTACTATGTATGGAGGATATCTAGAAAACAATTTAGAGGAGAATACCCTAATGAAAAAAAGTCATAGTAAATATCCAGCCCATTGCTGCTTTTAACACTGCTTCTTTCAAGAGGACTTTTTTCTCCCATTCTTAATCTCACATCGTACCTGATACCCATGTTCGTTTAACATATAAACTAACCGATTCCCGTCTATTAATGTAATGTTGTTTTCAGTTGCAAAAGTCAGAGAGTCTGGACCAAAGTAACCAGTAGTTATTAAAATTCCTCTTGTTGCTTTTTCATGATCCTTTGCTCCGTTAAGTTCGCGTACAGCAGCAGGAGGTACGATATCATTATATCGCTTTGCTTGAATTAAGTACTTTCCACCACGTATTGGGTCGGGATCAAAAATCACCCCATCAATTCCACCCTCTCTTGATTTACGAGTAATTTTTACTTCCCCAATTTCTTTAAAATAAAGGCTAAATAAATTTGTTACTAAATGTTCAAAATCGTCCCATTCCATTTCAGCAAGATTTGGAATGGAATTAATTTCAGCAAGTACATCCCTTGTTTCAATAAATCTTTCATCATCTTTCATTAATTCCAATATCGGTTTTACAGGGGATAAATGATAAAGTGGACCTGCTGATTGTCCCTTTAATTTTCGAAAACAATCTTTTGCAACCACCCTTTGTAGATTTAAAGACATAAACTCCTCATAATTTACAAGAATGCTTATAATTCTAGAGGAAAAATCAATTCCTGTTGAAGTATCGATTCCGTGAACCCAGCCATTAAATACAATTGTATCTAGATGATGGGGATAGTCCGAGATAAAACATTCATATATTGTACGTAGTGTGATCTGATAAATAACATCATTGTAAAATTCTTGAAAATCAGCTTTTTTCATAAACTTTTTTTCAATTTCTTGTCTAGCTTGAATAAATCTATATTCAATAATATTTGGAATATTATCCGGATGAGGAACAGAATATTCTATTATTAAATTTTTATTTTGTTGATCAAAACCTAGACTAAATTCTTTTATAAAACCTTTAGGATAAGATGAATTATTCAATACCATTGTAAAATACTTTTCAATTGGCTCCTTATTACCTTTTTCAAAACCCTTTCTAAAATTATCAACCTGTGTATCTTTTTCTTTTTGTTCATTGTAAAAACGATTCTTTTCATATAGAAATTCGATACTTGCTTCTTGAAATAATCTTTCTGCTTCCTTTAGTTTTTCCTCTCTTTTTTTCTTGACTGATGAAAATATTAACTCAATAAACACTTCTTCTTTAGGAACACCAACCTCATTGATAAAGTCTTCCAATATAGGCTCAGTTAAATTAAACTCTTTTTTATCATAAAGCATGTCCCAACCTATGGCATGATTTATATCTAATGACCCTAATAGTAAATTACGATAATTTTGTATAAGACCAAGTACGTGGTCTGTTTCATTTTTTGCATCAATTTTCATTCGTAATAACTGTTCTTTTTCTTGCCATTGTTGTTTTTGTTTTTTTATTTTTAATTCTAATTCGTATTCAGTTTTGGCTTTCATTAATTTGGATTCATTAAGATAATGATTCGTGATTTTTCTTTGTATCATAAAGAACCCCCAGAATTTACATTTACTAACCTTTTTTCCCAATACTGAAAGAAATTATAATTATAGGGGTTGAAAAAAATAAACTAGGCCTCATAAAACAATATCTCTCCATTACTGTATTGAAGAAAACAGATTGGAAGAAAGGAGTGATCAAAAGTTGTAAACATTAAAAAGCTCTATCGCAGTTGGAATGTGATGATGGGTATGTGTGAGGGGGCTTCTTTTTCGACAAAAAAGGCAATTATCTTGCGCAGCTCGATTCGGAAGTTCTCTAAGCTGTATGTATGAGCCATATTTTCATTTGTCCAAGGTCTGCCCTTGTGAATATATTTGTCTAAATGTTTCTAAAAGGCTTCGTTTTTAGATAGTGAAGTAATAATATTAATTAAAAGAAGCCCCAACTTGTATGGGACTTCTTTTAATAATGAATATTTAATGCTATAAGTTGTTTAAATCCGAATTATTGTTATCGATTCCAAATAATTCAGGAATTTTCTTGGAAGCATAAAATTGTGGTGGCAATAAGTGCATCACTGTCTCCATATTTCTATATCCTAATTGTTCACTTATTAGATAAAGAGGAACTTCTGCTCTAACCAACAAGCTAATGTGCGTTTTTCTTAAGTCATGAAAGGTAATTCTCCTAATATTGGCTTTATCAACTAGTCTATTGAATCTAGCACGAAAGGTCGCTACCCTTTGAATCCCACCAACTTTATTTGGAAAAACAAGGTCAAGTTTGTTGTATTGATCACCAAGTACCTTCTTCATCACCTGTTGTTCATCTTTGTGTTTTTGTAACTTAGGTAATAAACTTGAAGGCATCATTACTCTCCGATAACCACTTCTTATTCCCTCGATGTTAGGTTTGCCATTTTCAACAAAACCACCGTATTTATTAACAATTACCATCTTTTTGTCAAAATCAATATCACTCCACGAAAGTGCCAAAAGTTCTGCTATTCGTAATCCAGTGCATAATTCAAATTCATACATCAACCCTTCACCTTCTTGATGTGCCACTTCAAGCAACTTACTTATCTCTGAGTCACTCAAAATCATTGGACTACGATTCGAAACATTAATTTTCTTGATAAAGCGCATTGGATGTTTATCAAGATAGCCTTTCTTTACAGCCGAACGAAACAAAGTGAATAAAAAGTTCTGAATGCTACTAATTGTACTTAACGAATATCCTTCTCGGCGTTTTTGAGCAAAATATTCATTCATTTCCTTCCCTGTAATTTCATGAATGTATTTATCACCAAAGTATGGAACAATATGTTTTTCTAACAAGACTTGTCTTACTTTAAATGTCTGATTTGTAACTACTAAAACATATTCATTATAAAACCAATCTTTTGCATATTCGTTGAAAGGAACTTTTGTAGATTCATTCTCTTTTTGTTCCATTGTCATTTGAATTTGTACACCCTTTTGACCGCCTAGTTTTTCAAGGAAATCATCCGCTTCACGACTAGTTCTAAAATGTTTTTCCTTTAGGTGTTGTAACCCCGTTTGCGGATCTAATCTTTCATCATAAATCACTGCATAATTCTTATTCTTACCATTTTCGATTACCACTTTCTTAGCCATAATTTTTTTCCTCCTATTTTCTTATAGTATATTCCGTATCTATAAATCCCGGAAATCACCAAGTTAGTCTTAATTTACAGAACTGTTGTGCATTAAACTTTTCTTTTTGATACATAAATAATTCTCTGGTGTCTTAAACCTGAAACATACTTTATTTTAATTCTCTTTTCCATAAGAATGGCTATTGTCCCATTTCATTGCTAAAAGCTCCCCTGGCCGCAAGCCGGTTGCAGAAAGCATTAATATATAGATAAGACTGCCCTCTCCTATTTTGAACATCTTAGGATCTTTAGCCTCTTCTTTCTTCCATAGAGTAAAATGACTTTTTGGCGATTTGTTCATTTTCATCATTCCTTTCATTCGGTTTTATCAAGATTCACTATCCCAATAGCCAATCTAGCAAGAATGGAATAGTGAATCCCACTATGACACACATCGAAATTACAAGTTAACTAATCAAGGTATCCGTTTAATTCAACATGAATTGGAAGATAACCCAAAGTAGTTTTTAATTTGCTGTGTCTCAGTTGTTTTTGAATCGTTCGGAGATTGACGCCCTCTTTATATAACAGATAGGCCATTGTCGCCCTTAAGTCATGATTTGTTACTTTTCTTGATATTTTAGCCTTCGTTCTTATTTCATCCAATAATTTATTGAGATCATTAGGACTAAAAGGCTTGTTATTTTTAAAAAACAACTCCTTATCTTGACCTTTTGACCACTCTTCAAAAAAAGGATGTTGCAGATATTCCTTCAGTTTCTTTTGGAGTGAATCTGTCATTCGAACCGTATTAATCTTCTTCTTATTTTTCGCTTTGCTTATGGAAATGTAGTTGTGTTCAAAATCAATTTGTGAGCAAGTGAGTTTACATAACTCACTTGCTCTTAATCCAACAGTTGTTTGTAGTAAAATAATCAAATAGTATTGTTGAAAAAAAGGGTCCAAGTCCAATGCTGCCTTTAAAAGTTTTAAGCACTCTAATTCACTTAATGCTCTATTCCTAAACGATTCATAGTAGAATGGATTTTTAAAGTGACTTAGTGGATTATATTCCATCAAATCATAATCCACTAATAAGTTCATAAAGCTTTTAACTACTATAAAACATTGTTTTGCCTGTGATCTTGTTTTATTATCATGAAGATACTCAATAAATCCATCCATAAAATCAAGATCAATCGGTGCATAACGGTCATGAAGCTTGCTATAGTAAAATTTATCAAAATCTAATTCACCTTCCACACCGTCTATGCCCAAATATTCTTCAAATACTTTTAAGGACCCAATATAAGTTGTAACAGTACTGGACTCTAAGGTGTTTAGTGCCTTCCACTTTCGAAAGTAAGTCGACGAAAAAAGGATCCCTTCCATAATTAATCCTCTCCTAAATGTCTTAATTGCTCTATTTCAAGCTGTGCAAACGGATGCTTTTCAATCGCTTTTTGATACTGCTCATCAAAAAGATTTAAATAAATTTCTGTCGATGCAATAGATTTATGTCCTAGGAGTTTTTGTACGATATAGATATCCATACCACTCTCTAAGGCATAGATTGCGTAGGAATGCCTCGTCGAATGACACGAATAGTTAACTTTCACCTCTTCCCCTCGATCACTATCCCATACTCTATCTTGAATAACACCGTCTTTTATTGCCCTATCAATCAACCCTTTGAACATTTTTTGAATCGCCCGATTGGATAACAATCGTCGCCCACCGTCATCAGAAAAAACATATAGACATTTGTAGTCGGCTTCACTTAATACATCTTGTAAATGGGAATAGGTGAAATTAATATAGTTTTTAATTGCCTTCATGGTCCCCTTCGTCATATAACGTTTGACTTTTGCTCGATTTTTCCGACCTTTAGCTTTTACCATGATCCACCCTTGTTCGAGATTCACATCACCAATTTGAAAATGCAATTCGTCCACTCTGATTCCCGTTCCTATCAAAATCCAAAGAATCGTATAGTTTCGAAGTGCACAACGGGTTAACCGTGACAAATTAAGTAAATAATCAATTTGTTTTGCAGTAAACGCCCGTGGGGGCTGAAGATCTGGATCATCAAGTTGTAAGGCTCTATTATTCAACTGTTTTATTTTTTTCTCAGTTAAGACTTCCCTTGCTGCTGAATCAATAAAGGATCTCAAAAAAGCAGCTTTTTTTCTCCGTGTCGCCATCGTTTTCGCATTTTTATTCAAATAATCCTCTAACAATTCTGGGGTTAAGACCTCTTTAAACAGGATATTTGTTGATAGATCCTTATCTATGTTCACCCCATAATGTTTACAATAGCATCTTAGTTCACTTTTATATGATTTTTTCGAGGAAGGTGAAATGCTTTGATAATTTGAAAATTCATCGTTCAAATAATGTTGGGCTGCCTCTAATAACGTCACCTGTTGATGTTGATTAGTTGATTGGGCTGGTAAGGGTGAAACCACACCAATAGAACTTAACTCTTTTTCAACTAAAACTTGTCCGTATTTACTTAACAATCCCTGCAATTCATCCTGAATGGTAAATTGCGGCAGGTCATCTTTATACTTAGGCATGGTCATCAACCTCCCACGGAAACGAAATATGCTGTGCTTTTTCGCGAATATCGTCATCCGTTTTGTGGATGTAAACGGACGTTATAGCTAGGGATTCATGTCGAGCTAATCGTTTAAGCACCTTTGGTGTGACACCTTGATCGGTTAAACGGGTAATGTAGGAATGTCTCAGTTGATGAGGGCCACTTGCCTCTTTCCAACCAGCTACCAACGTAAATATTTTATACTTTAAAGCTAATTGGCCTCTTAGTGATACGGGATTCACACCAAATACCAGCCCATCCTCTTGTTTTTCTACCTCATTTAAAAATTCTATAATTTGTGTGGGGAGCGGTAACGAGTGAACCTTTCCACCCTTCGCCATAAACTTTACGTCATTTAGACTCATATTAATATTTTCCCATCTTAAGTTAGCCAATTCACATGACCGAAAACCGAGATAAAGCATAAAACCGAAAGCAAGCTTATCCATATGTGGAGAGTCAGAATATCGTTCAACAGCTTCAAAGAATCTTTCAATCTCAACATCAGTTGGAATATAACGTGATTGATAGTCATCTCCTTGGATATTCCTTATTCCTCTCGTAATATCGTTTTTAATAAAACCCATTTGATAGAGTGTGCCAAAAAATGTTTTGATATTTTTGAGATGTATCATCGATCCATATTCAGAAAAGCGACCACTTTTAACACCTTTGATAAGATAGTTTTTATAGGTCAGTAAGTGCTCTTGCGTGAACAAGGTAACCGGAACTTTATCGATTGAGTATCGATTAAATTCCACTAACACTTGACATGACCATCTTAAGAAGCGATGAAGCTCATATCGATACTTATTTAATCGATCCTGTTTCGTTCCTTGGCGCCGCTTATAAGTTAGAAAAGATTGAACAGACTGCGGTAGCACCACATTTTTTTTGGTTTTTGTTGAATAGGTTAAAGACATTTCTGTAAAAGGATTCATTTGTTTGTAAAATAAGGTGAAATTATGATAGTAAAACTGACTCGTCATCACGTCTTCATATAGAGCTGGGTTTATAAAATCTTCTCGGATAAGATCGGATGGTTGTTTATGAATTACCTTACCGACTAATGCTTCAAAGTCCTTAAACCTTAAAATTAATTGAAACAATAATTTAGAATGGAGCTCTGTACATTGTTTCACCAAAAACTGTCGGATCAGTTTAGACTGTAATTCATTAATCATATGGTCGATTAACCACTGTTTTAATCCTATATCACCTAGCGGAATCACTTCCTGGTGAGGAGTGTTTTTGAATAAGCTTTCCATAATGGAGACCAACTCCTTCTTTGTGAATCTATCTCCATTATGAGCAAGCATATTCGATTTTAAACCTAGTTCCTGCGAATTTTTATTCAGATAACTTCCGGACCATGTACTTTTGTTCACTATTTCAGTTCCAATTAAGCACCTCTTCAATTCGTCTTTCATATCGCTGATTTCATCAATTTCTGTCATTGGATTATTTTCAGTTGTACATGTTTGCTCTTCGTTTTTAAAATAAGTCAATTCTGTAAAGTCAAAAGATAACTGATCACAATATTGATTATCGGTTTTCATCCATATCCCTCCCTCAATCTAATAAGGAATAAAAAAACCCGTAAACCAAAAAGCGGACACACTTATCCAAATGTAAAAAGTTACAAAAAAACCTTTTTACATTGGAACCGGTGCTTCCGCCTTCCAATTTACGGGTAATTCCCATTGATATTAAATTAAATGTTACTTGATAAACTCTACTAAATATACTATTAAACAATTGAGGAAAAAATATCCTTGACCAAATCATATAATAATAGAATTCCTAAAGTCAAGAGTTTTTTATCTATTTAATGTTTTCTTAGACACGTTTTCAATTTCAACTCATTTATTAACTTGAAAATGAGTTGTTCCCTCACTTAGTTATAGCACCCGATAGTGGGTTACTTAGTAATATTAATCTTCAAAATAATTTACTCTAATTGATGGTTAAAATGACTTTCAATATCTGGAATAAAGCTAAAAGAACTAAAGTTCGTTCTACTAATTTTCTTATACAAATATTTCCCTCCTAAAAAAATTATTGTGTAATAAAAACTAATTAGAAAGTTGCAGAGAATTATCTGTTGTTAAAACCATTCCCTTCCCAACTCTCCTCTTGATATTCTTCTCATTCCCAAAATAAAGCGCACTCACTTGTTCAAACCACGATTTTACTTCTTCATAACACCCTAAATCTTCAAGATGTGTTTTTGTCATTCTTTTTGTTAGACTACCATTCAAAATCATCTTAATTTTTATCTCTCTCTCATTAGGGCACCTAATATTAGTCATAATTCTATCTAATAAGTACTTAGGGACATCAAGTTTTGTCCAATCTTCACTGTGGACGTCTAAATCTATTTTAAATTGCTCACTTATAAGAACTGGTGGGATATAATTCTCCATTTCTAATCTTTGTGTAATAGTTCCATACCTTCTACCATCATTTTCTTTTTTCATCTTATCAATAACATCTTTATTTTCTTGCTTATCAGCGTCATAAATATGGAACTCTATTACATTTGAATTACTAAGATAATTCCTATTAACCCACCTTATTAGTTGACTCCCTGACAGTGGCAAGATACTTATTTTGTGCTCTTTTAAGTCTATAATATCTCTTAACTCTTGTACGGATTGATTAATGTTCATGATAAAGTTAACATCGTTCTCTCCTTCTACACAAATAACCACTTTAGACTCAATAGTTGGGAGAATACCTAATGTATCTACAATACCACGAATTTTTAAAATGTCTTCCTTAACAACTCTAGGTGTATTATTCTCTTTCTTGATAAAAATGATTTCCTCAACATCTACCATTTTTGCTATTTCAGGAGTATGGGTAGTTATGATAACTTGATGTTTTATATCCTCACTTATACTCCTCAAAGACTCAATAATCATTTTTTGGAAATCAGGATGTTGTGATGTTTCAGGTTCTTCAATTCCATAAATAATATTCTTATTGTTCTCTTCGGAGGAAATCCGCTCTGCTTCTGCTCTAAAATAACTTAAAAGAATTAACCTTTTGACTCCACTTCCCCTCTTATTCAGAGAAATACCATCATCACTTTCTAGATCAAAAGAAAAAAGCGAGTCCCAAGATTTTAAATTCATTCTTGTTTTTAGTTTACTAGCAATATTAGGGTCAAAATCCTGAAGTTTTTCAATCGTTAATTCACCTATTTTTGAGACAGTTTCATCAACGAACCCTTTAATTTTTTCGAGTTCTTGCTCTATCTCTGCTAGTGCTTTTTTAGTTGCAATCTTTAACGGGTTTTGAACTTCATTATCTGAGTCAGAATTACTTCTATCAGCTTGGAAAAGGAAGAAAAGCGGTAGACTATCTTTTATTTTTTTCCACAGATCTTTCTCGTCTGTTTCGATCTTCTTAATCTCAATTACCATTTCTTCAAAATCTGTACTTGCTGTTATGTAATGTTGATATAACGCCTTTCGTATTTCAGCATTTTTTGATTTATTTATTTTGTCATAATCAATGAGGTCATCTTTTATACTGTCAATTTCTCCTTTTAAGTCTACTTGTTTCATACTAATCAGCGGCTTACTTAAAATCTGAGGATAATAGGCGTTTACCATAACTTTTAAACTACTAGCAGTAAGATTACTTTTTGAACAATCCCACAACTTCTTAATCTCTAATAAACCGTCCTTATTTAGTAGATATTCCTCTTTTAGATTGGTTATATTAGATGAGTCAATGGAGATCCTCTCTTCGTCGCCTAACTTAAAACAAGCAGTTATCTCCATCTCTTTAACAGTAGAATTAACATTACAGTCTTCAATTTCAGCTTTTACTAATGCTCCCTTACTGTCACCGTTAAAGAAAATTTCAAGCGCGTCCATAATTGTTGACTTACCAACATCATTACGACCAATTAGTAAATTCATCCCTTTATTAAAATCTATTCTTTCTTCCATATACCCTCTAAAATTACGTATGTAAATCTGCTTAAGTTCCACTAACACATCACTCCTTTATATATAATTTCTATTTCACTACTTCACCAAAACTGTAAATTATTACCTGACTATATTCTATCAAAATATTACAACTTTTAACAAAAAAATATTTATTTGTCGAATATGATCTTATTAAAATTAAGTGGAGTACCCACTCAGTACCTTGCGATTTTAATATGTTTACCATAATAAAGATAATGGTCACTTTTTCAGCAAAAAAGTTTACCCAATTCTTCCTTTGTACGTACTTTAAAATATATGACCCTTCAAAGAAGATGTACTTACTAAACATTTCATTATTTTCTATAGTTAATAACACTCAATTATTCTATTAAGAAATATGCAGTTACCTTTACAATTCCAGTAACTTACCCTAGCCTTCCACTCCCTGACCCTAAACAAATAAATTTATTTGTACGCAATTAATCCAAAAGTATAATTTCAGAAAGTTTTTTACCTATTCTCCCCAATATTCGTTAAAACTTCTTATTCACTCCATATAATGCAGTTGCATGAATAAGAGAGGTGAACAGAAATGGAAAAACTTCTTACTGTTAAAGAATTAATGAAGATATTACAAGTCTCTAAAAATACCACTTACCGTCTGGATAACAGTGGAGAGACACCCTTATTTAAAGTTGGAGGGAACATTCGTGTTCGATTGTCTGATTTAGAAAGATACCTTGGGGGTGAAAATCACAATGATTGAAGATATGGGTCAACTAAACTCCGGATCTGGGGTCTGCGATATTCTTAATGTCGATAGACAACTTATGTACAAATGGTTAAGCGCAGGAAAAATCAAAGCTATGAAATTAGCTGACAGTCATTACCATATAAGCGAAAGAGACTTGAAGGAGTTCATCCTACAAGCTTGCAAGAGGGAAGAGTGAAATGAAACAGGAAACACTATCGTTTGGGGAGGATAAGGAAGATGATCTTGATAAAACTTTAAATAATCTAATTCTTGTACGCTCTTCTTCCACCATCCATGACAGCAAGGTTAGTACGAAATCCGATACCAGTTGTCCCATTCCTTCAAGCTCCTTGTACTTTCTCGTATCAAGGCTTGGCATATTCGGCACAACAATATCAATTTCTTCTTAAATGATCCGTTACCACTCATTCCGTATTTCTTCCATACTACGACCAAAACGATAAGATCATTAACTACCAATATATCGCAAAAACGCATCTTAGATCGCATCTCCTTGATAAACTGGTCGATATCAAAATCCTTACTCGATTGCTTTTCTTGATAATTCCTATATAACCAAAAATCATCGTTATCAACTCCTATTAATTGAACAAGTCTGTTAGAACATATTGACAGCTTGTTATTATCATATTTTACCTTGTTCAACCAGGGTGTACTCAGATTGAACAAGATGATTCTATAAAAAATCTAGGGTTTAAACTTTTTTCTGTTTCATTATTTATATTTTCGTATATACCCATTTTATAGTTGTCTTAGGTATTACAATGAATGTTCAAGTTCTATAGGAGTGAAACTTTTTTGAAATATCTTTAAAATTTCAACTTTTAATTTGACATCTGTAATTACGTTAGGTAAAATTAACCTAACGTAATTACGCGTGATTGGAGTGATTTTATGATTTTTGTAAAACATCTAGATGAGAAATGGTTTAATTCATTGATGCAGGAAATTAATAATGCATATCAGTCCCTTTTCCAAAAGTTTTCCGGTTTAGTAGGTATGGATTTTCGTGATTTGTTGATTCAACAATCTCTTTCTTCGTTAGAGGGAGACTTATACCTTATTTATCAATGGCTACAGGGAAAGATAGATAGACCTGCTGAAATCGGTGAAATTATTCAAAATGTTCTAGAAATAGTTTGGGTGAATCCTTTTCTCCCAAATGATTCAACGGATATTATATGGGACATATGGGAACAAACCAAACTCGGTTATTTTATTAGGTGTGCTATTATCAGTAACAGTCTCTGGGCTGGGTGTGATATTAATGCAAAACAATTATCTATACTTGTGAATATGACACCAAATGGTATAATTCGGCACATAAAAAAAGGAAAACTTAAAGCCGACAAAGTCGGTAAGGAATGGATAATACCTGCAGATTCTGCCATTGCCTTTCTTGGTTAATTTAATTTTTTATCAGTTTATAAACCCAAAATAAGTGTATACACAAAGCGAAGGAGTGATAATGAATGATCATTTCAGATGATATTATGTATTTAGACGATAGACATCTTGATTTTATTCAAGTATCAGAGAATATGGGATATGAAGTTGATTATCAAAGACTTGAGGAAATTTCTTCAGTTAACTTTGTTACTTACATCAAGAATCAGCTTGAAGAAGTTAAATATTTAGAAAATGCGTATGAACGAGAAAGTATTATTGATTTCTTAATCGATAATCAACAAAACATTCATGTTAATATTTGTTTCAAACCAGCTTTCATTAATATTTCAATATTATACACCTCTAAAAATGGACATTTTGGTAGGGAGATATATTCTTAAGAGGTTCAACCAACAAACCTCATTTGTTGTTTGGAACCCATAAAGTACAGCTTGTATTTGACTTACTATTTGTGGCACCGCGAAGAAAAGCCAATTTCTTCATAAGCTTCATCTACCATTTATAACAGGGCTTTTCCAAGTTCTTTTTTTCGATCAGGAAGTTTCTCTTCGATTTGTTCAAGGGATTGCCCTTTTCTTACTATATCTTTGCAAATTAAATCTTCAATATCATCAAAAACCTAGATTTATAAAGACTATTCCCCTTCCATCCGTATCCACACTTATTTTTAATTTATCGCATGCATTAGTTTAGGTATAACACGTACCTCTTTAGGAATTGTAATTTTACCTCTGTCATTGATTTGGACATCATACAACATATTACAACCGCCCTATCGGTAAATTATTGATGAAATGAGTATACAACTAACTCCTCCCCTAGTTTGACCTAATTTAAAAAATCATCTATATCCATTCTAGTTTTTTTCACGAATTCTAATTAAAATAACATTTTATTCCTCCAATCATTTACTGAACTTTTGAGCATTTATTATTCAATAGTACGTAAACTAGAAATTCAATAAAATAGTCGTTTACACCACATATATGAAGGTCTTTTTTATTGATTCTTCAATCGAAGCACCGTTGAACTGCTATTATAAAATATCCCTTCTTTTTTGGATTACGTAATATATTCTATACATAAAATTGCTAGAAACTTATAAAATTATGTTATCGAGGAGGTGGTTAACTTGGCCTTACGTTGTCCAGAATGAAAGCTCGATGTAAAAGAAGATGACATGGTTGTTTTAGACGAAATGAACACTATCAATCACAGAAACTGCTACAAATATCCTGTCAAATACATCAAAGATATTGGTACATATCACGAGATCATTCACAAATACCTATTCTTCCGTGAACTCCGTACAAAGTAATACCCTTATTTTAACAGGTTCCTTCTGATTGGATAAAATGCAAATGGAAGGAACACAAAATTTTTATACGTTAACGTTCCAACATCTCATTATCTCTCTTACCTTTTTTCTTTATCAAGTAGATCCTCACGTTCCCTTAGTTAATAACAAGCACTTCAAGTGGTATAGAAACCATTTGGGAAACTGTTTTTATATACAATTTATATAAAAAATTCATTTCAGAGGTTTATTGATAATTCGTAATTTTACCATGCCTCAACTTTATTTTGTAGATTTACATAAAAACATGCGTTTCGATATAATATAAGAACAAATATTCTTATATAGGTAATTTAAATGTACAAAATCTTATTTACACGGTTTTCTGGTGGTCAGAGATTAGTAAATGTCTTTGATTTCAAAGGTGGAAGAACAATTGAGTTTTCACTTGATGAATTAGAAAAGATGAGCTATCAGCGGAATTAAAGCAATATATAAATGGGATTAGGATGGGTATTGATAGTGGTTATTTCGATTATTCATAATAATTTCTTATGATAATTTTTTTAGAGTGATGCCTACCTAATTCGGAGACAAAAGAGTTTGTGAAAGCTTGAAATAAAGTTTTGAACCCTACTACAAAGTAGGGTTTTCCTTATTTCACATTAGAGCCTTATTGCGCACAAAGCAACCCGGTGATCAGACTGTAATACTAAACAAAAAAGTGTCAATCACCCCTTTGGGAAATTGACATTTACCTTTTTGCCTATATATTCTGTCCCGACTTCACATTCATAACCGTTCAATTTTATGCAACTGGTATTGTCTAATTTTTATTGTATCTTCCCACACAAAAAAAGGTTTCCATTGCAAAGAACGGAAACCTTCTTTCCTCTTTTATGCCGTTATACCTTGAACATAGATACAAGCTCAATAAGCTTTTCCGATCGTTTTGACGCATCTAGCGAGAGCTCGGATACCTCATTAGACTTTTCGAAAACTGTTGTTGATTTATTGGCAATGTTCTCAGTTCCCATTGCGGACTCATTATTGGAAATAGTAACCTCATTGATTGCTCTGTCCATATTTTGTATTGCCGCCAAAAGCTCATCTGAAGTTGCGCTCAGGTCAGTTATCATGCTCTCAATAAAAACTGCATCGTTTGAATAGTCTTCACCAGTTTTAACCATGGTATTGTAATCCTTAATAATTGTCGAATCAATAAACTCCATAACCTTTAGTGAACTGGAAGCAAGGTTGTTTACTGATTCAACGACAAGCGTTGTGACCTTCTGGATATCAGTTACAGCGTCTTTTGAGCTTTCGGCAAGCATTCTGATTTCATTCGCAACTACTGCAAAGCCTTTCCCAGCCTCTCCCGCTCTTGCAGCTTCTATAGATGCGTTTAAAGACAGCAAATTTGTCTGGGTAGTAATTTGCAGGATTGAATCGGTAAGTATATTTATCTTTTCAACTGCTCTGGATTGTTCAATTGCTTTGCTCAATTCTTTTTCAGTACTTGTACGGATTTCAAATGCAGACTTTTGGGATTGAATTGCAGATTCTCTGAGAGTTTTTGCTTTTGTACTAATTCCTGAAACTATCTCTACTCCCTCCTGCACCTTCTCTGCTATCGTTTCAATTGCTTTCTCAATTTCTTCAGATGAAGCGTTCATTTCTTCAGCTGAAGCGGCTGTTTCTTCCATTCCTGCCGACATTTGCTCGGTTGTTCCTGCTACATCTTCAATCTTTGTGTTAAGTTCAGCTATATTCTCTCTCGTTAAATTCATTGCTGTCTGCAAATCATGTGCCTCGCCGATAACTCCCTGCACTACTTTTTTTATAGACTTTTGCATAGTGTCCATAGCTCTTGCAATAACACCAATCTCATCATTCCTCTTCATATGAATTGCAGAAACATCTTTTGTAAAATCCCCATCTTCTATTATTTTCAAATGATTAGCAGCAGCCATCAAAGGTTTCGCCACGTAAGTCGAAATGACAAATATCAGCGCTATTAGAATTAATAGAATAATTATAATATAAATGGATATGTTCTTTCCGAGTACATTTGCTTCTGCAAGCAGCTCCTTTTCAGGAATAGATATCGCAAAGTTCCAATTAGGTGTGTTTGGGATCGGAGCAAACAAGACGATGTCTTTAATGCCATCGGGGCGTGTGACCTTACTTATCGTCACTTCACCGCTAATAGCCTTCTTCCCTGCATCATCAAGTCCTTGATATCCGTCCTTTGATGAGTCCAATATATTAAAACTTAATGGATAGTCCTTGTTTGGATGTGCTACAACGGTACCTGTGCCGTCAATGATCCATCCATAGCCACTTTGGCCTATTTTTATTGATTCTGCAATTGAAGATATGGTATCAAGCTTAATTGATGAAGCGACAATACCCACTTTTTTACCGCTAGCATCTTTTATTCCGTGTGAAATAACAACGGTTTTTTCTCCCGAACTTTTTGATACTACAGGTGCTCCGATAAAAGAATCATTATTTCCTTCCATTACTCCTTTGAAATAATCTCTACTACCTATGTTAGCAGATGTATTCTTGGTTGAATAATTATCTCCATTTGTATCTGCAAAAAACATCGCCCTGAAATCCTTGTTGATATTATTTGCCTGGGATACCATATAAGCCTGTATATCGCCTATATTATTGCTAAGAAAAACATCTTTTTCTGCGAAGGTTTCCGTCTCCCTCTGATACCCATAAATCAACCTACCTATTTCAGCAGCTCTAGCCTGTGCCACTTGATTACTCATATCTTTTAACTGAGATTCCATAGAAGATTTGATACTGGTATAGGATACGATACCTAGAACGGTAAATAACAATATTGCTGATAGACCAAATAACATTAACATCTTTGTCCTTATTGATTTCATTGATAATCCTCCCCGAAAGTGCACTAATTCTTTACTATTTCTTATGTAGACAACGACATATTAACTTCATCAAAATAAAATCCGGTAACCGGCTGACATCTACGAGTTAAAATAAATGCGGTTTCCTGATAGTGCCCCAAAAATGATCAATTCTTTTTGCATAAAAATAGCTATGTCATCGTGTTTAATAAAAATTAAGAATCTAATAACAAACAAATATTCATCATTCTTGCTTTTTCAAATAAGGCTGTAATTTGAAGTGCTTTTTTAAATCCTGTAAGGGTTACATTACCTTGCAAAATAGTTGGATGTATAATATCCATATTTATATTCTTTTCTACTAGTTTAGTAGAAAGACCCCCAGCAATCATGTTCCCTAATTCACCACTAAAAGATAGTAGCATATCTCCTTCTAATGACATGCCAAACATGGATTGCCCAATTGACCTAAAAACCGTTGGGTTTCCAGATAAAATCAACTTCCCTTCGATATCCCCAATAATTCCAATTAATACACCATATTCAAGCTGTAGGGATTCTTTAATTAATTTTGGATTGTCTATATTTAGGTTAATAGGAACGATATTTTTCAAAGAGGCAATCGTACCATTTATTAAATGGGTAATAACTTGGTCGCCTACTATGGTAGATGACACGACTTTCACATCCTTTTTAACTAACATGTATCAATTTTACCTATACATGCTGTAAAGTAACTAACTCTTGTAATTCGTACCTTTCACTATGATTTAATATATTTCCTGAATTTAACAAAATAATCATTTTATCATCAAAGTTTGCAACTTCCATTGGATTTGATTTATAGATATCACCTACTAAATTACTTACAGTTTCAATTTCCTTATCGCTGATATCTATGACATCTGTTGCAATATCAACAATTAACCCAACCTTAATTTGATCAAAATTTGCAATTAATACCTCATGAGATTTATTGGTAGATTCAGTTTTACCCATTCCTAATCGTTCTGTTAAATCGATAATCGCAATAACCTCTCCGCGAAGGTTGATCACACCTTTTATAAAGTCAGAAGTGTGAGGTATTTTAGTTATATCCTGAATTTTCTCAATGGAAGAAATTTCTTCAATGTTAATTCCGTAATCCTGCTTATTTAATTGAAATATAATATATTTTGATAAACGGTTCATGTCCAGTCCCTCTCCATTCCTTTCTTTTTGTTATCTTTTAAAACATTACCTCTTTAAATTGAGGAACAGAAACTATATTTTAAATTTTGCTACTAATCCTTGTAATTCTTGAGCTAATTTACTTAATGATTCACTTGAAGCGCTGATTTCTTCCATGGATGCTAATTGTTCTTCTGATGCTGCGGCTACGCTCTGTGATTGCCCTGATGCATCTTTAGCAATTTGAGCTAACTGTTCAACTGATGCAGTAACCTCCTCGGTATTGGCTGAAATTTGTTCTGATGTTGCTGATACTTCTTGTATTTGGGCGTTCACCTGTTGGACTGCATTTAATACTTGTTGGAAAGCTTCTCCTGTTTTTTGAATGACGTTCTTACCTGTATCCACTTCTTTAGTGTTTTGAGCCATTTCGTTATCAGCTGTTTCCGTGTCTTTTTGAATTTCTTGGACTAGTTGTACAATCTGCGATGCGGAAGTACGAGATTGATCTGCTAATTTTCTAACCTCTTCTGCTACCACGGCAAAACCTTTTCCATGTTCTCCGGCTCTAGCTGCTTCAATTGCCGCATTTAAAGCTAATAAATTCGTTTGTTCAGAAATACCAGTAATTACATCAATGATTTCCCCGATTTCCTTTGAGCGTTCCATCAAATGTTTAATAGCGGCTGTTGTATTTTTTGTTCCTGCATCAATGGACTCCATCTGTTTAATAGCCTCTTGAAGGTATTGATATCCTTTTTTAGATAAACTTGTAGCTTCCTGCGCAGAATCCCTAACGGTGGTAGAGGACTCTGCAATTCGTTGTATTCCCATCGATACTTCTTCCATTGCGATCGCACTTTGCTCGGAACTTGATACCTGTGTTTCAGATCCACTAGCCACTTCTTGAATAGCAGTTGCAATTTGCTCCGTAGCCTCCGTTGCTTGTTCACTTGTTGCCTGCAATTCTTCAGATGATGCTGCCACTTGTTCAGCACTACTGTTAATTTGATGAATAACTTCCCTAAGACCTTTGGACATATCGTTAAATGCACTGGCTAAATCACCGATTTCATCCTTAGTTTTTATCCCAATATGTTCTGTTAAATTTCCCTGACTCACAATAATTGCTTTATCCTTCAGCTCTTTTATTGGTCTAATAATAGATCTTATGATGAATAAAACCACTACTGCTCCGATGACCACTGCAATTATAATAACCAATATCGTTTTGTTTAAGATTGGTGATGCAGCTTGACTAACCTCTTGTAACTCAATGGACCCAGCTAGTTTCCAACCGGTTAAGTCATTAGTAGCAAAAACCATCAATTTTTTTGTGCCTTCAAACTCGTATTCAAACTCACCGGAAACTTGGGTATACATATTATTATAAAAATCCTCTTTCCCTTCTGTCTCTGCTTCTATGGTAGGATGAGAAATGTATTTTTTATTTTTATCTAATAGAAAGGCATAACCTTTATCACCTATCTTGACTTGATTCATTAATTCCTGGATGTAACTTATGTTTATACTGACAGCTACCACACCTGATCCGTCTACCATCACCTTAGAAACAGTTACAACTAATTCACCTGTAGCAGTTTGTTGAGGATCAGATACAATGATTTCCTCTTTTTTTTCCATTGCATCCTTAAACCAATATCTTTCTCTAGGATCGAAATTTGATGGTAATTGTTTTTTTGGTTCTTGAATAAACAAACCTTCACTTGTTCCCAAATAAATACTATCAACTTCAGGATGCAACTTTATATACTGGTCTAGACTTTTACGTATTTCTGGACTACTCTCTCCTTGATATTGATCTGATTTAAATTTTTTGGAAAACATATCAATATCGTTCATTTTAGATTGTATGGTATTATCAATCGTTGCATTTAATAAATTTACATTATTTTTAAATCCATCTACCATCTCATGTTCAACGGCATCTTTGGCCGAAGTAAATGAAAATAAGCCTATACTAACGGCTGGGATAATCAATATAATGGCAAATGATAAAATAAGTTTTGTTCTTATTGTGTTAAATCTACTGAAAAAACCGTTTTTCATTTGAATTCTCTCTTTCCTCGAAGCAACACCTTTCTTCCAATTCCGCTTTTTTTTATTACATGAAGGCGGCCCTTTGTTATGAACATGCAGTTACCTCAATCTTTCTAAAAAATAAGATATTTTATTTGGAAATAAATTCATTTATTGAATAGATGTAAAGTTTTTAGATTTTTACTCAGCCTTTTATATCGATGTTCTACGCTATAAGCACTACGGTTTAATCTTTCACCAATTTCCTTGAAGGTATGGCCACCTTCACGTAATGCAACCAGTTTTTGATCCTCTGTTGTAGCCCAGGTGCGATAAACCCTTCTCTTGTTAACCTGTTTGTCCTTTTGTCTTTCTTTCTCCACCCACTCGGGCTCCGGTAATAAAGTTTGTGGCTCGATATTTGAGAATTGCACTTTTTCTTTATTCACCTCAGCCCATTTCCAGAAATCAGAGGGATTAACAAAATAAAACCTTTTAGATGACCGGGTTATTTTTTGCGTACAGGGTAGTCTATGTTTTTCTACCCACCCTTTTACTGTATTACGGTCTACTCTTAATTGTTTGGCTAATTCCCCTAGTGTTAGGGAGCCGGTTTGCATTTTAGTGTTAGACAAACCTAGTCGATTCATTTTCATGACTACTGAATCACAGGTTCGATTCATTTTTTTAGCTATGGTTTTCAATTTATAAACTCCTACACTTTCTTCGAGGTAGTTTATTTCTTCGATTGTCCACTCTCTTCTCAATTCTTGTGTTTCTCTCCTATTTTTAGATTTTATCCAGTACAAATTTTGTCTAAAGCTTCCTTCTGTAAACTGCTTACAATCAAGTCTTTTGCACCATATTTAATAGCATCGACCACCATTGCTTGCTGTCCCATAGCAGAACACATGATAATGGTTGCATAAGGGTTAATCTTTTTGATTTCTTTTAATGCTTCAACCCCAGTCATTTCTGGCATCGTAATATCCATGGTTATTATATCTGGCTTTAATTCTTATATAACTGAATAGCAACTTTACCATTTTCGTCCTCGCCCACAACATCGTGGCCAAGTTTTACAAAAATATTTTTCAACATCATTCTCAAAAAAAGCAGCATCATCAGTTATTAGTATGTTAGCCATGTTCATCCTCTCTTGCGCTTTGCTTTCATAAAATATTTATTGGTGTATGAGGAATTGTTGGTTTAGGTCTATCCAAGAGAAATCCCTGACAAATATC
>JAENZK010000037.1 GCA_016841285.1 Guptibacillus hwajinpoensis
TCTCATTGCGGAGTGCTCCAGTTTGTTCGTCGCTATACGGTCGCTTCCGCTTTTCGTCTTATCTTCTTCCTAACCAATCTTTTGCACGGTCGCTCATTAGCTCTGGAGACCAAGCTGGCTCCCATACTAGCTGAACGGTAACTTCATTAACTTCTTCCAAGGCTTCGAGAACATATCTGGCACCACTTGTAATACTGTCATGTAGGGGGCAGCCTGGAGTAGTTAATGTCATTTTTACATTTACATTATTTTCATCATCAATGTTTAAATCGTAAATTAATCCTAAATCAACAATGTTTAATCCTAATTCAGGGTCTATAACAGTTTCTAATTCTTTAAGGATCTTTTCTTTTAATACCATTTTAATTACCTCCAAAATAGTTATTTTCTAAGGATACTAACTACAGTCGCGCTAAAAACAACTGTTGTGACAGCAAACAATAATTGAACAATCATATATAGGCCTGCAAGTTTAAAGCTGAATGAAACGGCAAACCCGGCAAAGCATATTAAACATAAATTAAATAAAATAGTTCCAAGCTTCTCATTCATAAGTTGTTTTAGGGTTGGTACATTGGGTTGCCCCATTGCTTTACTATACTTATGAGTCCACCATAAAAAAGGGACAATCTTATATAAATAACCCATAATACTGAATACAATCCAACCCATAATATATAAATAAATAATGACTCCGAATAAATAAGGAGAAATTGATATGAATGACGAAACCATAGCAACTAAGTGCATAATCCAACCAATAATAATGGCCACTAAAGAAAAGATAAATGGTTTATCCAAATTTTTCTTTAGTCGCTTTTTAATAATTTGTTTAATATGCCACACAAAAAGCGAAAATGAAATAAACAACAAAATCATTCCCAATTGGAAGAAAATTGGTTGGTTACTCCAAAATGATAAAATGCTTGAAAGTAAGCCTAAAATATATAGAAAATAAATAGGCTTGCTTAATTTCATTGAAAATCCATGTGCTAATGAAAACATTGGAACCATTTTATAGGAAAAGCCGAAAATTAGTAGTGTAAACCATCCAGCAACACCTAGAATGATGTGAGTTTTCAGTAAAGCGACATGGTTGGCTAATGGAAGATGACCACTAACGCTTGCTGCAAGAAAAATACCGAACAAAATTGTCAGTAGCAAACAAACTAAAGCAGTGCCAACCAGAGCAGTCAAGATATTCTTTTCCGTTTGCTTTTTCATTGTCATTACCATTTGATAGAGAAACATTAATACACCGATTAAAGTAATAAACCCTGTTATCATTGTGAGTTTAGGGGAAAATGCCAATGATAATGCAAACCCGGTTATTCCAATCGCTGTAATTCCAAATTGGATAAATCCAAATTTTTCATTCCAGATCGGCGTTAAAAAAGCAACAGGTACTAATTGATACATAGCCCCCATAGCAACCATGAGTGCCCAGCCTAATACTAATAAGTGAGCAACCATCCATAAAGGTGGAATCCGAAAGGCACCGTTTGTGAGAAAATCGCCGCTGAATATTAATATGATTTGCGAGGCTGAAAAAGCCAGTAAACTATAAATAATAAAAGAAAAAGGTAATTTTATATTCGTTTCGGTCTTCGATAGACCAGGCATCATGTTCATGTGATTTACCCCCGAACAATTAATTGTATATTTGCCATATTTCTATGATAACTATTTTCAATACAGTTTTAAGTGATGTAAATCACAATTTAAACAACAAAAATTTTCAAAAAAAAAGAGCCGACTCAAAAGTGAAATAATTATACTTTTGAGACAACCCTTATTATTTACAAAACTGTATTCAATTATTGATGGCATCCGCCGGAGGCTTTAACTTTTTCAGTAGTGATTTGAACCCACTGAATGGAGTATTGATCGCATTCATTCCATCACTTTTGAAACTGGGGGACTTCTTACTGAATAAAGTGTTAAAATAATTCATTTTCCAGCTTATCTGTTTCCACAATATAATTGCCTTCCTCAGTAGAGTCGATAAGATGTTTTTTCTTAAGTTGATTTAAAGTTCGGCTGACAGTTTCACGTGAACTTCCAATCATATTGGCTAGTTCACGATTTGTAAAATGAGTAGTAATTAGAAATTTACTTTTTCCGTCATCCAGCCTTTGTCCGTGCGACTTTGACAAGCGCAACAATAACTTTAGGATTTGCTCATACGTGTTTGATAGTATTTGTTCCTCAAGACGGTTTTGCAAATCAATAATTTTTTCTCCTAGCACTCTAAATACCTTAATGCTTACTTCGGGGTATTTAATCAGGATTTCTTCAAAGTTGGAAATAGGGATGATGATTAGCGTTGCTGGTTCAATGACTTCTGCGTGAGCCGGAAACTCTCCTTTTCGGAAGAAGCCGACATGTGGGAACATATCTCCATCTTTTAAAATAGATACAATTTGTTCCCGACCGTTGAAATCAGTTTTGTATATTTTCACTTTTCCTTGATGGATAAAAAAGACCCGGTCCTGTGTGTCCCCCTGCATAAAAACATGGATTTTTGGTTCATAAACTCGTGTCTGTGAAATATCAATGATGGGCTGCAGTTCTTCATCTGTTAATTCGCGAAATATTGGAACATTATGTAAAAGTTGTTTTATTGATGTGTGGGATAACATTTTCGCTCACCTCATTTTTATGGCTATCTATAACAATATTAACAAACTTAGAGACAATTAAAAACATATTAAATGTAGTTAATTTGCATATATTTGTTACCGGATTGTGAAATCTCGAATTCGTGTGATAAATATCACATAACCCAAAAAGTTTTACCTGTAAAATAATGAAAGAACCTTTATAGATAAGGAGTGTGGTTCACGTGTTTAATCGTGATTATGATAAAGATCCATTTATTGTTATATGGGAGTTAACTAGAGCCTGCCAGCTAAAATGTTTACACTGCCGTGCAGAAGCGCAATACAAACGGGACCCTCGTGAGCTTTCTTTTGAGGAAGGAAAGAATTTAATAGATCAAATTTATGAAATGGACAATCCTATGCTAGTATTTACAGGCGGGGATCCATTAATGCGTGAGGATGTTTATGATATTGCCGATTATGCTATTAAAAAGGGTGTTCGTGTATCAATGACACCAAGTGCAACTCCGAACGTAACGAAAGAAGCTATTCAGAAAGCGAAAGAAGTTGGACTTGCAAGATGGGCATTTAGTATTGACGGACCTACTGCCGAAATTCATGACCATTTCCGAGGTGTAAGCGGCTCATTTGATTTAACGATGAAGGCCATTAAATATTTACATGAGCTTGAAATTCCTATTCAAATCAATACGGTTATCTCGAGATACAATATAGATGTATTAGATGAGATGGCGAAGCTAGTTGAAGAGTTAGATTGCGTTCTTTGGAGCGTGTTTTTCCTTGTTCCAACAGGAAGAGGCCAAGAGTCAGATATGATCTCACCTGTTCAGCATGAGCAAGTTTTTACATGGTTATATAATTTAAGTAAGCGAGTTAAATTCGATATCAAAACAACGGCTGCACAGCATTACCGGAGAGTCGTTATTCAAAATAAAATGAGAGAACATATTGCAAACCATGAAGACATCAATTATGAAGATGCTCTTATGAAGGGTGCAACTGGCACCATCGATGGATTAGGAAGAGCACCTAAAGGTGTTAATGATGGAAATGGCTTCGTGTTTATTTCTCATGTGGGGGATGTATACCCTAGCGGTCTTTTACCTGTGAAAGCAGGAAATGTTCGTGAAACACCATTAGCTGAAATTTATCGTGAATCACCAATATTCAAATCATTACGTAACCCTGATCTTTATAAAGGAAAATGTGGTGTTTGTGAATTCCGCTTTGTATGTGGTGGTTCAAGGTCTAGAGCATATGCTATGACTGGAGATTATTTAGAGAGCGAACCATTCTGTGTTTATATTCCAAAAGCATTACGAAATAAAGAGGGTAAAGAAAGTTTAACAAAATAAGGAATTAAAAAAGAAAGCTGACTTTAATTGAAAAGTTAGCTTTCTTTTTTTATAAATGTTTTTTTAAGTGATGTTCTTCACTTTTATTTTTTTAACAATGCATTACTATCAGTGTATGGAATTAATCAATATTGCATAATTCTGGTGGACAGTTTTCACAATTAATTTCTATTTTTAAGTACTCAAGATCGTGAATAGTGATTTTCCCTTTATTAACCGAGATGATTTCATCTTTTCGGAGGTCACTAAGCATTCGATTAATACTTTCTCTTGATGTTCCACAGAAATTTGCTAAATCCTGATTTGTTAATGGAATATTAATTAGAATGCTTCCATCTTCACGTGTTACACCATAACTGTTTGTCATCCGGATTAAAGTTGAATAGAGTGCTCCTTTTTTTCCGTGAAGAACTAAATCCCTGAATTTAGTTTGAGTCCTTCTAAAATGGTCACTCATCCATTTCATAAATTCATAGGCAAGAGCACCGTTTGCTATTAATTGCTGCTCGAGATATTCTTTTTTCAAGACAGCTACTTCACCGTTCTCTAATACCTTTGCATTGAGAAGGTATTTAGCTTCATTTGTAAATAGAGTTAATTCCCCAACAATATCCCCTACTGTACAAATTCGTAATGTTAATTCTTTGCCATCTTGGGATATTTTACTGATTTGTACCCTTCCAGAACGGATTATATATAATTCTGTTGCTGGCATTCCCTCCTGGAATAAAAAAGTACCTTTTTGCATTTTCATTGTATGGTCCAAAGAATTTAAAAGTTCTTTAATAGATTCTGGCATGAAAACCTTTTTATTTGGTTGTAGTTGTTGTTCAGGCATTTTAAAACCACCCTTCGACGAAATTCGTCATAAATCTTCAATCTATATATAAGTTAAAAGGAAAAACGCTTTTAAGTCAACAGTTTAATACTATAATTACTATACTAATGATACTATAATATTTAGTAATGATTGTGTGAACAATTTATGAAACTATCCAATATTGTGATGGATTTCACACTAATTCTTGTCTTAAGGCTATAAAATAAAACACAGTTGGGAGAGTGAATTTATGAATGGCCGTCTTAATTTAGTAGATCGTTTCGGACGCAATCATGATTATTTAAGAATCTCAGTAACAGATCGTTGTAATTTAAGATGCCATTATTGTGTGCCAGAAGGCCAACATCAATGTATGGATTTTCCTAAGTTGTTAACTGATGATGAAATAGTTCAAATAGTAAATGTGGGAGCAAAACTTGGAATTAAGAAAATTAGAATCACCGGTGGAGAACCACTTTTACGTAAGAATTTACCAGAATTAATCAGTCGTATTAAATCAATTCCTACAATTCAAGATATAGCTTTAACTACTAACGGAGTATTTCTTAAAAAATATGGAAAAGAATTAAAAGAAGCTGGTCTTGACCGTGTAAATATAAGCTTGGATTCCTTAGATGAGAAAAAGTTCTCTTCTATTACAAGAGATGGGCATTTAAACAATGTACTAGAGGGAATTCAAACTTCAGTTGAATTAGGTTTTAATCCAATTAAGATAAATGTAGTATTAATGAAAGACTTCAATGTCAATGAAGTGGAAGATTTCTTATTATGGACTATTCGCGAACCAATCAATATTCGTTTTATTGAATACATGCCAATTGGTCAAACGAATACGATTTGGAGTAATCAGTATCAATCGTTAGAGATTGTGAAAGAAATTGCTGGTCGTATCATGCAATATAATTCGGTCTCAGCACACAAAAGTAGTGGCCCAGCAGACCAATATGCATTTGAAAATGCGAAGGGCACTTTTGGATTGATACATCCGATTTCATGTAATTTCTGTGATAATTGTAATCGATTAAGATTAACTGCTGATGGATATTTAAAGCCTTGTCTTTTCTGGCAAGATGAAGTTTCATTACGGCAGTTCATTGATGATGAGCAGCAGCTTATACATGCATTTAAAAAAGCAATGTTTATCAAACCTGAACGTCACCAAATGGGTGATGAGAATTTTGATCTTGGTAATCCGACAACACGCGTCATGTCCGCTATTGGTGGATAAATAGGTGTGTTAGTTATGTAATAGTGTTAACTTTCTTAAATCTAACCCCCTTATTTAGAGTACGATTTGTACTCTTTTTTTTTGTACAAACAAATAAAAAAGAGATGGAATGAACCACCTCTTTTATACTGTCTAGCTCCGGTCACCCAGCGCCTAGCAAACTTCACACTCCTCCACTACGATAAGTCAACATCAGCTCGTACCTCGCTGTGTTTCCTTTATCTCATTGCGAAGTGCTCCAGTTTGTTCGGCGCTAAACGGATGACCTCCGCTTTTCTAGTAATCCGCTGTCTCCACAAACATCTGACAGAAATCACACCAATTGTTAATAATGATATTCTTCTCATCGATCGTTACTAAATCCTGTTCTTTTAGTTTAGAAAGAACACGACTCACACTTTCACGGGTTGAACCAATGATATTAGCTAATTCTTGAATCGATAAAGGTAGTTCAATTTTTACTCCGCTAGTTGTTTTACTGCCGAAATCCCGGGCTAATCGTTCGATTGTTTTAACCGTTTTGCCGTATACGTCCAATAAAGCGATGTCTCTTAAAATGGAAGTAAAGGAACGAAGCTGTCCGCCCATAAAGCGAATCATTTCAACTGAAAGGTCAGGGTTGATGGAGATCACATCCTCTAAATCCGAGGTTAATAAAAACAACACTTCTGCGTCTGATATTGTTTGAGCGGTTCCGGGATAGATTGTGCCAGGTTCACAGAATAAAGAAGCTTCTGCAAAAATATCGCCAGAACGTTTAATACAAACAATTAATTCTTTACCTTGAGGATTGATTTTTTTGATTTTGACAATTCCGCTTTTTACAAAATAAATCGCTTTAGCTTCATCCGACTCATGAAATATATAATCCCCTTTTTTATAAGAAGCTGTTTTAACCTTTGCAGCAAGGGCATCTAGTAAATGGTCAGGTAAATCTTTAAAAAAGACGATTCCCCTTAAAAATTCAGATAGCATATTACTACCTCCTCTATAAAGAAACAGATCAAATATCTATGATTCTGATTATAATTATCATTTCTGAGTATTGTTGTGATATTTTTCACATCATGTACTATTGTTCACATTTAATTCATAATTACTTGTTAAAAAATTTTGTCAAATTTATAAAAATACATTTGATTTTATTTTTATGCAATTATATAATAAATACTAATTTCAACGAATAAATGAATTTATGAATAGGAGGACAATGATGAGAATAGCAATCGTAGGAGCAACTGGATATGGCGGTGCAGAATTAATTCGGTTATTAAACCACCATCCTGAGGTTGAAATTGTATCTTTGCACTCCTCTTCACAGCAAGGTACACCTTATACTGAGAGTTATCCACATTTACAAGAAATTATCTATAATAAATTAGAAGAAATTAATCCAGAAGAGATGGCAAAAAACGTTGAACTAGTATTTTTGGCAACACCTTCGGGGATTTCTAGTAAACTATCACCAGAGTTAGTTGCGCAAGGTTTAAAGGTCATTGATCTGTCAGGAGACTTGCGGATTAAAAAAATAGAAGATTATGAGTTTTGGTATAAAAAGTGTGCTGCTCCAAAGGAAACAATTGATGCAGCCGTTTATGGTTTACCTGAATGGAATAAAGAGGAGATTAAAGCAGCAACGTTAATTGCTAATCCTGGCTGTTATCCTACATCCGTTGAACTTGGATTAGCGCCATTAGTTCAAAAGGAGCTTATAATAGAAGATTCTATTATTGTTGATGCTAAATCGGCTGTTTCCGGAGCAGGACGTTCCTTATCAGCGATCAGCCATTATACCGAAATGAATGACAATTTGAAAATATATAAAGTAAATCAACATCAACACATTCCAGAAATTGAACAGACATTACAGGGATGGAATAAAAACATCCAACCGATAACCTTTAGTACGCATCTTGTACCAATGACTAGAGGAATCATGTCTACAATTTATGTAAAAGCTAAAAATAAGATGACAATTGACGAGCTTCATGAAATCTATAATGAAGCTTATGAAAATAAACCATTTGTAAGAGTTCGTCCAAAAGGCATTTTCCCTTCAACAAAAGAGGTTTACGGTTCAAATTATTGCGATATTGGTTTAGCATATGATGAAAGAACTGGACGAATCATGATTGTGTCAGTCATTGATAATCTAGTTAAAGGGGCAGCAGGACAGGCAATTCAAAACTTAAATATAATGATGGGACTAGATGAAAAGACAGGGCTTAATTTTGTTCCTGTTTATCCGTAAGAAAAGCGGAAGCGCCCGTTTAGCGACGTAAGGACTGGAGCACATCGACTGAGATAAAGGAAACACGACGAACGAAGGGAGTCGATGTTGACTTATCGTAGGGAGGTGGGCGAAGTCCACTAGTCGCTGGGGGCTGGAGCTGGACAATAATAGAGAGCAACCACTATAAAGGAGAGAACGACAGTGATTTTAGAGGGGCAAAGCAAAAAAATTAAGAAGATTGAAAATGGGTCTGTCACAAGTCCAAAAGGGTATAGTGCAACAGGGATCTACGCAAATCTTCGTAAAAAAGACAAATTAGATCTAGCAATCATCCTAAGTGAAGTTCCAGCAAGTGTAGCAGCAGTATATACGCTAAATGCTTTTCAAGCAGCACCCTTAAAAATTACAAAAGATAGTATTGCTAAAGAAGGTAAAATCCAAGCGGTTATTTGTAATAGCGGTAATGCCAATGCATGTACAGGTGAACAAGGAGAAAAAGATGCTATAACAATAAGAAAAGAAGTATCAGAAAAGTTCTCATTAAATGAGCATTATGTTGCTGTTGCATCAACTGGGGTTATCGGAGAATTAATGCCGATGGATAAAATTTCGGCTGGGATTGAACAATTGAGCCCAGTTCCTTCTATAGAAGGTGGCGATCTTTTTAGTCAAGCAATTTTAACAACAGACCTTGTAGCGAAGACAACATGCTACGAAATCGAGGTTAATGGAAAAACAGTTACAATTGCTGGAGCAGCCAAAGGTTCAGGAATGATTCATCCTAACATGGCAACGATGCTTGGCTTCATTACAACCGATGCTAATATTGAATCTAAAGACCTTCAAAAAGCATTGAGTGAAATTACGAATAAAACATTTAATCGTATTACAGTTGATGGGGATACATCAACAAATGATATGGTTCTTGTGATGGCAAATGGAATGGCAGAAAATGAATCGTTAACTTCTGACCATCCTGAATGGGAAGTATTTTATCAAGCATTACAAATGGCCTCTGAAGATTTAGCAAAATCAATAGCCCGAGATGGTGAAGGAGCTACAAAACTTGTTGAGGTACAGGTTGAAGGTGCAGTTTCAGATGAAGATGCAGGAAAGATTGCAAAAAGCGTAGTTGGCTCTTCACTAGTAAAAACAGCCGTATTTGGGGCAGATGCAAACTGGGGCCGAATTATTTGTGCAGTTGGGTATACCGGTGTAGAGGTCAATCCTAATTTAGTAGATGTCTTTATTGGAGAAATCCAAATGTTACAATCAGGTCAACCGATTCCTTTTTCTGAAGAAGTTGCCACTCTTTATTTAAAAGGTAAAGAAGTAGTAATTAAAGTGAACCTTCATATTGGAGAAGGGAAAGGTAAAGCATGGGGTTGTGACTTATCATATGATTATGTACGGATAAATGGTAGCTATAGATCGTAAATAGCTATGAGTAAATCGGGAAAGGAAGAACAAATCTTGAACGATATTGTTTTAATAAAATGTGGGGGAAGTACACTCGAACAGTTGAGCAATGACTTTTTTGAGAGTATTGCAGACTTGGTAAAATTGGGAAAAAAGCCAATAATAGTTCACGGTGGAGGACCTGCGATTGGTCAGATCCTAAACTCTTTAAATATAGAATCCGTCTTCGTTGATGGATTAAGAAAAACAACAGCCGAGGTTATGGAAGTTGTAGAAATGGTGTTGGCAGGAAAAGTTAACACGACGATCGTTGGAAAGCTTCAAAAGACTGGAGTCAAAACGATCGGTTTAGCCGGTGTCGATGGTCAGCTTTTAAAAGCAAAACCAATCACTTTCGAACAGCTTGGCTATGTAGGTGAAATTGAACAAGTGAATGCCGACTTCGTTTTAGAGCTAATGGCAATTGGATTTGTCCCAGTCATTGCACCAATTGGTGTGGACGATGATGACCAAAGATATAATATCAATGCTGATACAGCAGCCGGTGCTGTGGCGAAAGCGATTGGAGCGGAACAGTTGCTATTTGTAACTGATGTGCCAGGCATCCTTAAAGAAGGTCAAATCATTGAACAAATTTCTCCAAAAGAAATTGAAATGTTAATAGAAGATGGAACCATTTACGGAGGAATGATCCCGAAAGTAAAAGCAGCGATTGATTCCTTGACCGGCGATTTGCAGGAAGTAATCATTGTAAATGGAAAAGATACTAAAATTGTAAATGACGGACAAATTATTGGGACAAAAATATTAAAAGAAAATGTCCCAACATTCTAAAATAGTAGGTGAAAAAGATGGGAGCTTTATTTCCAAACTATGGTCGTTGGGAAATTGAAATAGTTGAAGGACAGGGCACTAAAGTTAAAGATAGCAACGGAAAAGAATACTTAGACTTCGTTACTGGTATTGCTGTTTGTAATTTAGGACATAGACCGCCTAAAGTGCAAAAAGCAATTGAAGAGCAGTTAAATAAGGTTTGGCACGTATCTAATCTATTTCAAGCAAGTCATCAGGAAAAAGTAGCAGCACTCCTTACAGAAAATTCAAGTGGTGACTATGTATTCTTTTGTAATAGTGGTGCTGAAGCAAATGAAGCAGCCATCAAAATGGCTAGAAAACATACAGGAAGAAATAAAATTATTACCTTTGTACAGTCATTTCATGGTAGAACATTTGCAACAATGTGTGCAACAGGACAAGAAAAGATTCATTCCGGGTTCGGTACTCTTCTAGAAGAATTTGTTTATTTACCATACAACGATGAAAAAGCGATTGAAGCCGAAATGAGTGAAGATGTGGCGGCCATCATGCTTGAAGTCATTCAAGGTGAAGGTGGAGTAAATGCTGCGGATTATGGATTTTTGAAAAAATGTGAAGAACTATGCCATAAATTTGGCGCCTTACTCATTATTGATGAAGTGCAAACTGGAATTGGTAGAACAGGAAAGGCATTTGCTTATCAATATGCCGACCTTTCACCGGATATCATTACAACTGCAAAGGGTCTTGGAAGTGGATTCCCAGTGGGTGCAATGATCGGAAAAGCACATTTAAAGGATACATTTAGCCCTGGAACACATGGTTCAACCTTTGGTGGTACACCACTTGCAATGGCAGCAGCCAAGGCTACATTAGATGAAATCTTCCAATCGGAACTTTTGCAATCAGTACGCGAAAAAGGGGAATATTTTAAAAATCAGTTAAAAGAACAACTGGCTAATATTCCATTTGTACAGGATGTAAAAGGGAAAGGATTGCTGCTAGGTATTCAGTGTGATCAAGAAGCGGCACCAATCATTGCGGAAATTCATAAGCAAGGTCTACTTGTTTTAGGCGCAGGTCCAAAGGTTATCAGACTATTACCGCCATTAACTGTTTCTTATGAAGAAATGGATGAGGCTATTCAAATACTTAAAAATACATTAACAAAATATAGTAGCCTTCCAATCTAAGGCTGCATATTTTTTCACTATCGATGAATAAAAATACCTTATAAGTAATAATTATACGTCACGGGGGTGCGAAAGTTTGAAGGGTTATCTAGTTTTAGAAAGCGGGGATCAATTCGAAGGAAACTGGGTTGGCGAAATACCAGCAGAACCGCTTGAAGGTGAAGTAGTATTTTTCACTGGAATGACTGGTTACCAGGAAGTCCTAACGGATCCTTCATTCAAAGGACAAATTGTTGTTTTTACTTATCCGTTAATCGGAAATTACGGGATAAATGAAGTTGATTTTGAAAGTGAAATACCACACGTATCAGGAGTTATCATCAGTGAATATAGTGAAGACAGTCACCATTATGAGGCTGTCAGCACATTTGGCCAGTATTTACAAAAGTGGAATATTCCACTTTTGAAAAATATCGATACACGAGCAGTTGTTAAAAGGATTCGAACAACAGGCGTAATGGGTGGGCAGATGGTTTCAGACCCAGAGCAGGCAACCCTTGATCAATATACTCCAATTGAAGAGAGAATGTTAACTAGTGAAGTTTCAACGACAAAAATTGAAACCTATGGCACGGGCTTACATCATGTAGTATTAATTGACTTTGGTTATAAAAAATCAATTGTTACTTCCCTAAACCATGTTGGTTGTAAGGTAACAGTTGTTCCATATAATACTTCTTATGAAACCATTGAATCATTAAAACCAGATGGCATCATGTTGTCAAATGGACCTGGTGATCCAATGCAACTGACATTCTATTTACCTATTATTAAAAAGTTGGCTTTACAATACCCAACATTAGCGATTTGCCTAGGACACCAATTACTTGGTCTGGCGTTTGGTGCTACTACAAAAAAATTGAAGTTTGGTCATCGTGGTGCAAATCAGCCAGTTATTGATTTACTAAAGAAAAAAGTATTTATGACTTCACAAAATCACACATTTATCGTTGATGACAATAGTTTAAAAGGGACCGGTTTTACAGCAACGTATTTAAATGTAAATGATAAATCTGTAGAAGGAATGACACATGAGAGTCTGCCGATTATTTCAGTACAATTTCATCCTGAAGCACATCCAGGGCCGAGCGACAGCTCTTGGTTATTTACTGATTTTGTAGGCTTGATGAATAGTGTAAGGGGAGAAAAAATTTATGCCTAAATCTAATGACATCCAGACAGTACTAGTAATCGGATCAGGTCCAATCGTAATCGGGCAGGCAGCTGAGTTTGATTATGCAGGCACACAGGCATGTTTAGCTTTGAAAGAGGAAGGCTGCCGTGTCATCCTCGTCAATAACAATCCTGCAACGATTATGACTGATGAGTCAAATGCAGATGCTGTTTATTTCGAGCCTCTTACAGTGGAAAGTATTGAGAAAATAATTGTTAAAGAAAATCCAGATGGAATCTTAGCCACACTTGGAGGGCAAACAGGCTTAAACCTTGCTTTTTCTCTTCATGAAAAAGGTGTATTAGATAAATATGGAGTAAAACTACTAGGAACTCCAATTGAATCTATTAAAAAAGGGGAGGACCGTGAGGCCTTCCGTGAACTTATGCACGAATTAAATGAACCTGTTCCTGAAAGTGATATTGTTGAAAATATTGAATCAGCCGTTAAATTTGCTGAAAAGGTTGGATTTCCAATTATCGTAAGACCAGCCTATACATTGGGAGGTTTTGGAGGCGGGATTGCGAATGATCACGATGCATTCATCGATCTTGTTCGAAGTGGCCTTGATGCTAGTCCAATTACCCAATGTTTAATTGAAAAAAGTATTGCAGGCTTTAAAGAAATCGAATATGAGGTTATGCGTGATTCAAGTGATACATGTATTACGATTTGTAACATGGAGAATATCGATCCGGTCGGCATCCATACAGGTGATTCAATCGTTGTTGCTCCATCGCAGACTTTAACAGATGTTGAATTTCAAATGCTGCGTGCTGCTTCTATCAAAATTATTCGTGCGCTTGGAATAATCGGCGGATGCAATATTCAATTCGCATTAGACCCTGTAAGTAAAAATTATTATTTAATCGAAGTAAATCCTCGTGTAAGCCGTTCTTCAGCGCTTGCTTCCAAAGCAACTGGATATCCAATTGCCCGTATCGCTGCGAAATTAAGCCTTGGTTACACATTAGATGAATTATTAAATCCAGTAACAGGACATACTTATGCTAGCTTTGAACCGGCCTTAGACTATGTTGTCGTTAAATTCCCTTGCTGGCCATTTGATAAATTCCCAACTGCTAATCGTGTGTTGGGGACGCAAATGAAGGCAACGGGAGAAATAATGGCGATTGATCGGAATTTAGAAAGTGCCTTACAAAAAGGCGTCCGTTCGTTAGAAGTTGGCACTGTAGGTTTAAAACATGCATCGATCGAAAAACAAAACGACGTAGGGCTTATGTCTATTGTTAAAAATGCAGATGATCGCCGCTTCTTTGCTATTTTAGAGTTAATTAGAAGAGGCGTGGATATAAAGAGTATTGAACAAGAAACTAAAATTAATTCATTTTTCTTAAACACATTTAATCGCTTAATTAAAATGGAGCAGGAAATTGATTCCAATACAATTGATAATGTGTCAGAAGAATTTTTGAAAAAAATTAAAAAATATGGTTTTTCAGACTCCTATTTAGCAACAGCTTGGAATGTTTCTGAAGCCGCCATTCGTGACTTAAGAAAAGGTTTTAACATTCGTGCGGCCTATAAAATGGTGGATACATGTGCAGCTGAATTTGAAGCTAACACTCCTTATTATTATTCAAGCTATTTCGGTGAATCTGAAGTTGAAAAAAGCGACAAAAAGAAAGTATGTATTATCGGATCAGGACCAATCCGTATCGGTCAAGGGATCGAATTTGATTATAGCTCCGTGCACGGTGTCTTAGCCCTACAAGAAGAAGGCTATGAGACTATTATGATTAATAATAATCCGGAAACAGTCAGCACAGACTATGAAATGGCAGACCGCTTATATTTTGAACCATTAACATTAGAAGATGTCCTAAATGTACTTGAAGTGGAAGGAACTAATGATGTAATCGTTCAATTTGGAGGACAGACCGCAATTAACCTAGTTTCTCAGTTGGAAAAGGCTGGCGTCAACCTTCTTGGAACGAGTGAAGATATCATTGATCAACTTGAAGATCGGGATCGTTTTTATCAACTTTTACGTAAAGTTGATGTTCCACATATACCAGGAGAAATTGCTGAAAGTGCTGATGATTTAAAAGAAAAGGCTGTTATGATTGGCTTCCCGATTCTTTTAAGGCCTTCCTATGTAATTGGCGGTAAAGGAATGATTATCCTTAAGAATGAAAATGAACTTGATCAGTTAATAGCAGGTCAAAAAGAGCAGGTATTCCCAATACTTATAGATGCTTATATACCAGGTAAGGAAGCTGAAGTAGATGTTCTAACTGATGGGGAAGAGATTTTAATTCCTACCATCATTGAGCATGTTGAGAAGGCTGGTGTTCATTCAGGTGATAGCACAGCGATTTTACCTTCCGTATCAATATCAGAACATGAGAAAGGTCTAATGGCTGAGTATTCAAAACGAATTGCAAAGGAACTAAATTTTAAAGGCATTATGAATATTCAATTTGTTCTTTTTAACGGCATTGTTTATGTATTAGAGGTAAATCCGCGTGCAAGTAGAACGGTGCCAATTTTAAGTAAGGTAACAGGTGTACCTGTTATACAAAATGCGACAAAATTATTGCTTGGGAAATATTTAAGTGATATTACAGATCAAAAAGGTCTTCTACCTGATCGGCCATTTATCACAATTAAGTATCCTGTCTTCTCAACCATTAAGCTTGCAGGCTTAGATCCAGTTTTAGGTCCAGAAATGAAATCCACTGGTGAAGGAATTGCCATTGCTGAAACTAAGCAAGAAGCATTTTATAAAGTTTTCCACTGGAATGAGCAAAAAGCACATAATAAAAATGAAATCTTCATTGATGATAGTGAAATGGATAGCGAATTTATCGATTCTATAACTGGTTTAATTAATGCAGCTGGTTTAACAGTCACTAAAGATAACGATTATACAAAATGGGTGCAAAGTCCAAATGCATTGGCCTTAATTAGTTTATCTAAAAAGAAAACAGAACAAGAAGTAGAAAAGCGGCAATTTGCGTTAAAATATCGCCTTCATGTGTTTACAGAATGGGAAACCGCAGAAGGATTTTTACTAGGATTTAGAGAAAGTAACTTTAGTGTGAATTCCATCCAAGATTGGCTAACGAAAACAATTATAGAGAAAGAAGTGGTATAAATGAGCGCAACAACAATCGCAGCACCGAAATTACACGTAGATGATTTATTAACATTAATTGATTTAACCCAAGACGAAATTATAGATATCATAAAAACGGCTGTTGAGTTAAAGAAACTGCATAAAGCAGGTCAACACTTAGATATATTAAAAGGAAAAACAATGGGGATGATTTTTGAAAAATCATCAACACGTACACGCGTTTCATTTGAAGCAGGAATGACTCAATTAGGCGGTTCGGCTATCTTCTTAAGCAGTAAGGATACACAATTAGGAAGAGGGGAGCCGATTTCCGATACTGCACAAGTTTTATCTGAGTACATCGATATTATTATGATCCGTACTTTTGAACATGAACGTGTTGTTGAATTGGCAAAGCATGCAACCATTCCTGTTATTAATGCTCTAACAGATGATTATCATCCATGCCAAGCTTTAGCTGATCTAATGACTATATACGAAATCAAAGGAAGCTTAAAAGGTCAAAAGCTTGTATACGTTGGTGACGGTAATAATGTAGCGCATTCTCTAATGATTGGTTCTGCAAAAGTTGGGGTAGATTGTATTGTTGCTTGTCCCCAGACCTATCAACCAAGTGCGGAAGTAGTTGAAATTGCTAAAAAGATTGCTGCAGAAACAGGAGCAACGATCGAAGTAATCACTGATCCTATTGAAGCAGTTAAGGGGGCAGATTTCATCTATACTGATGTATGGACAAGTATGGGCTTTGAAGACGAAGCTGCAGAAAGAATGCAGACTTTGCAACCATACCAGGTTAATGCTGAATTAATGCAACATGCTAAGGAGGACTATTCCTTTATGCATTGCTTACCTTCACATCGCGGTGAAGAGGTAACGGCTGAAATCATCGATGGACCACATTCAGTAGTTGTTCAAGAGGCAGGAACCCGACTTCATGTACAAAAAGCTTTGATTTTGGGGTTGCTTAATAAATAATTATATAAGCTGACAAGAAGGGGCAGTTTAAAATAGAACGTGCCCCTTTTTGACTTTGTGCCGGATTTGTCATATTCAAGGCGTTTTAGTGACCGGGTTCCTGCATTATTTGATGGTTGGGTCACTAAACGCACATTTAGTGACTGTGCTCCTGCTTTTTTTTGAGGGATCGGTCGCTAAATGCCCATTTAGTGACCAGGCTTCTGCACTATTTAATGGTTGGGTCACTAAACGATAATTTGAGGTTACACTCCTCCATTTTTGATTCTCACCCATTTTTATCTATTAATGAGTTTAAGGTATTCGGACATAATAGTAGTGAACCTTAAATCTCAAGGAGGTTTTTTACTATGGGGCAACCACGACACTTCTATGCAGGGCAAAAGGCACCAAATAATGGGATATATGTGGAAATAGGTGAAACTGGATCAATGGTTCAAAAACCGAAATCCATAAGACTCGAAGTTGGGGAGCGTTTCCCGGAGAATTCGAACCATAATCGCGTATGGACATACGTTAGTAAATTTAAATAATGTAATTACCCTCGTCTTGCATTTAAAAGGCGGGGGTTTTCTTATGGATACATACAAATTTTCGAGGATTACCGTAATTTTTGAGGGCTTACCCGTAAATTATGTGATTTTAGCCGTAAATAAGTAGGATTACCCGTAAATTTTGAACCTTTACCCGGAAGTATGTAACAAATACCCGTAAATTATAAGACTTTACCCGGAAATGATCCAATATTACCCGCAAATCGGGAACAGCAGGAACATCAGTTGATTTAACTTGTATTTTTTCCTAAAAATGTCCTATAATATAAATAGGTCAAAAATGGTCAAACAGTTCCAAAGGATGAGAGGGATTAATATGGATATGAATAAAATGACTGAGAAAACTGGGGAAGCAATAGTCAATTCCCAGTCGCTGGCTGTCAGAAATGGACATCAGCAAGTAGACGTTGAACATGTATTTCATTCATTACTAACCCAAGAGGATGGTATTACCAATAGCATTTTACAAAAATTAAATATTAACCCAGGAACCGTTCAAAAATTAGTCGACGAAGCTTTAAATAAACTGCCAAAGGTATCTGGTTCAGGGATTGAATCAGGTGCTGTTTATATTACACAAAGATTGCAGTCATTATTAGTACGTGCTGAAGATGTAGCGAGCCACTTAAAGGATGAATACATTTCTGTTGAACATTTAATATTGGCTATGACTGATGAAAAACCAACAACAGATATAGCAAAAATCTTTAAACAAATTGGCTTAGAGCGTTCCTCCTTGTTAAAAGTGCTTACTGAAGTGCGGGGAAATCAACGAGTAACATCCCCGACACCAGAAGTCACTTACGATGCTCTTAAAAAATATGGTCGTGACCTTGTAGAGGATGTTAAAAAAGGAAAAATCGATCCTGTCATCGGCCGCGATGCAGAAATAAGACGAGTTATTCGGATTTTATCGAGAAAGACAAAAAATAACCCGGTGCTTATAGGGGAGCCAGGTGTAGGTAAAACAGCCATAGTTGAAGGGCTTGCACAACGAATTGTTCGTAAAGATGTACCGGAAGGATTAAAGGATAAAACGATATTTGCATTAGATATGAGTGCTCTTGTAGCAGGGGCTAAATATCGTGGCGAATTTGAAGAACGATTAAAAGCCGTTTTAAATGAGGTTAAAAAGAGCAATGGTAGAATTTTATTATTTATCGATGAGCTTCATACTATTGTAGGAGCTGGTAAATCAGAAGGTGCAATGGATGCTGGCAATATGTTAAAGCCGATGCTTGCCCGTGGGGAGCTTCACTGTATTGGGGCTACTACTTTGGATGAACATCGAAAGTATATTGAAAAAGATCCCGCCCTTGAAAGAAGATTTCAACAGGTGCTTGTGGAAGAACCGACAGTTGAAGATACGATTTCAATCTTACGTGGTTTAAAAGAAAGGTTTGAAATTCACCATGGTGTTAACATCCATGACCGTGCCCTTGTAACAGCAGCTGTGCTGTCCGACCGCTATATTACCGACCGATTCTTACCTGACAAAGCCATTGATCTTATTGACGAAGCATGTGCAACGATTCGAACAGAAATAGATTCGATGCCTTCTGAATTAGATGAAGTCACACGTAAGATCATGCAGTTGGAAATTGAAGAGGCCGCCCTGAGTAAAGAAAAAGACCAGGCAAGTATGGAGCGATTAGAGGCTTTAAGAAAAGAATTAGCGAATTTCAAGGAAAAAGCTCATGCGATGAAAGCTAGATGGGATGAAGAGAAAAAAGAGCTGCAAATCATTCAACAGTTAAGAGAACAGCTCGAAGCATCAAGGCGTTCACTTGAAGATGCAGAAGCAAAGTATGATTTAAATAAAGCGGCAGAACTAAGACATGGTAAAATTCCTGCACTTGAAAAGCAGTTAAAAGAAAAAGAACAACTATTAACGATGTCAGAAAAAGAAGGACGTTTACTCCGAGAAGAAGTAACAGAAGAAGAAGTAGCAGAGATTGTCGGTCGGTGGACAGGGATCCCTGTTTCGAGACTTGTAGAAGGAGAACGTGAAAAACTTCTTCGATTAGACCAAATACTCCATGAGCGAGTTATCGGTCAGGAGGAGGCTGTGCAGCTTGTCGCAGACGCTGTTATAAGGGCCCGAGCAGGTGTAAAAGACCCTAACCGTCCAATTGGATCCTTCATCTTTTTAGGACCTACAGGTGTAGGTAAAACAGAACTAGCTAAAGCGCTGGCAGAAAGCTTATTTGACAGTGAAGAACATATGATTCGAATCGATATGTCTGAATATATGGAAAAGCATGCTGTATCAAGATTGATTGGGGCCCCTCCGGGATATGTAGGCTATGAAGAAGGGGGACAATTAACAGAAGCTGTTCGAAGAAAGCCCTATTCCGTCATTTTATTAGATGAAATTGAAAAAGCACATCCAGAAGTATTCAATATACTTCTACAAATGCTGGATGATGGCAGAATTACGGATTCAAAGGGGAGGGTAGTTGACTTTAAAAATACAGTCATTATTATGACATCGAATATAGGTTCTGCTCAATTGTTAGAGGGATTAACCGATAATGGTCAAATCCTCGAGCCGGTCCGTGAAAAAGTATTGGCCCAGTTGCGCCAACATTTTCGTCCAGAATTTTTAAACCGGGTTGATGATACAATTCTATTTAAGCCTTTAACCATTAAAGAAATCTCTGGAATTGTTGGCAAGCTTGTTAACGAGTTACAAGCTCGTCTTGAAGATCGACAAATTAAATTGTCACTCACAGAAGAAACTAAAATGTTTATTGCAAATGAAGGCTTTGACCCAGTATACGGCGCGCGTCCATTGAAGCGATTTATTCAACGCTTTATTGAAACAAAGGTGGCAAGGGAAATAATTGCAGGTAATATAACAGACGGCTCGACTGTTGTCATTGATGTTGACAACAGTGAGTTAAAGGTAAAAGTCACCAAATAAAAAGAGGCTGAATCCTGTGATTCAGCCTCTTTCATACTGTCTAGCTCCAGCACCCAGCGACTAGCAAACTTCACACTCCTTCACTACGATAAGTCAACATCAGCTCGTACCTCGCTGTGTTTCCTATAGCTCATTGTGAAGTGCTCCAGTTTGTTTGTCGCTAAACGGGAGCTTCCGCTTTTCTAATTAATGATGTGCATCAGATGGTTCGTTCGGTACGCCCGCTTCGCCAAGGAAAATAACGATAATTGAAAATACAGCGCAAAGGAAAACACCTTGCATGAAATTATATGTACCACCTGTCATACTGCTTACTACATATACAAGCATTTGGCTTAATAAAAATGTCCAGAACACAGTCCAAAATATACGCATTTACATATTCACCTCGATTTTAAGCACATTTGAAAATAATTTTACCATATTTTAAGTTAAAAATATAGGTAAATAACCTTTGCTTTTTTAAAATTATGTCATACATTAGAAGTGTATGTTGTATGTACAAGAGTAAAGAGGCGGGGAAAACAATGAATCTCGATCAACATTTTTTTAAAATTAACGATCAATGGAATGTAATTCACCTTCCTGAAC
>JAENZK010000038.1 GCA_016841285.1 Guptibacillus hwajinpoensis
ATGATCGGTTCTTGAAGCCCTAACTCCTCGAAAAACAGCTGTCTTACTTTCATCCCATGTTCTCGGATGGAAGCCAATGTCCCAACTGCACCGGAAAACTGACCTACAAATATTCTTTTTTCATAATCTAGCATTCGCTGAATATGCCTTTGAGTTTCAGCAGTCCAAACTGCAAATTTAAAACCAAGCGTGATAGGTAGGGCATGCTGACCATTTGTACGTCCCATCATGATTAGTTCTTTATGCTGGTTAGACCTTTCAGCAAGACTCTTATTTAGGGTTAGTAACTTTTCAAAAAGACCTTCATGAGCATCTTTGATTTGAAGCATCATGGCAGTGTCCATGATGTCCTGGGTCGTTGCTCCCCAGTGGACGTATTGACCTGCCTCACCGCAAATACTTGTGAATACCTTAAGTAATGGAATAAAAGGATGACTCGTTTTTTCAATTTGCTTTTTCAATTCTTCTAAATCAATGAGTTCGGATTTAGCTTTTTCTGTGATTGTTTCTGCTGCCTTCAAAGGGATGATCCCAGCTTTTGCTTGCGCCCTTGCTAATGCAGCCTCAATATCCAGAACTTTTTGGATATAGTTTTCATCACTAAAAACTTCCCTCATCCATTTTGTACTGTATTTATTTTGAAAAAATATACTATTTATTACATTGTGAGACAAAACTGCACCTCATTTCTTATTTCGTTCTAATTATGGAAAAAACGGATAAACTATCGGAAGAACTAATACACTTATAATAAGCCCAATAATAATCATTGGAGCCCCTACCTTAATAAAATCAACGAAAGATAATTTACCAGGATTCATAACCATGATATTGGATGGTGTAGCCATTGGTGTTGCAAAAGAACATGAACATCCCATTGCTATAGCCATAACAACAGATCGTGGGTCTGCACCTAATGCTTGGGCAATAGATATTCCAATCGGAAATAACATTCCTGCGGTTCCTGTATTGGACAAGAACTGTGTTAATATAGCGGATAGAATAAATAGAAAAGCCGTAAGATAATAAGGGCTAGGAGAATCACCTAATAAACTAGTTGCCCCTTTTGCAATCATTTCACTTGCTCCTGAACTAACCAAAGCGTTAGCAAGTGTCAAAATTCCTACAATAAATAACGTTGTTGCCCAGTCGATACTAGTGAAAATTTGTTTTTCTGAAAGTACTTTTGCTAAGACTAGTACTACCACGCCGATTAATCCAATATAATGACCAGGAATACCAGTCCATTGTTCTAAAATAATCGCAAAAACAAAGACGGTAAAAACTACACCGGTAATGAATTGCTTCTTTTTCATACCCTTTTCATCCCGGGATTGTTTGGATTCTTCTATTGTATTTTCCTCTTCAGACCCTTCAACGTAAGTATTAGGAAGGGTTTTGAATCCAATTGTGACTAAATATAAGATACCAATAACTGTTAACGGAAGACCAACCCAGGCAAATTCAAAAAATCCGAAAGATCCCAGACCTGATGATTCTAGAGCTCCTTTTGCTAAAAGGTTAGGGGGTGTACCGATTAGAGTGATCATTCCCCCTAGACCGGTTCCCATTGCTAAGGACATTAACAGTTTACTTCGACTTATACGAGTATAAGAAGCAATGGCTATAACAATAGGTATTAAAGTGGCAGTAGTCGCCAAATTTGGTAACACAGTGGACATGGCTGCCCCAAAAGCCATGATTAGTAAAACAGCCATTCTATCACTTTTCTGTCCATACTTTGTAGTGATCGAAGAAAATTTTTCCCCGATTAGTTTGGCTAAGCCCACTTCAAATATCGCCTTGGACATAATAAACACACAACTGACAAGAATGATAATAGGATGGGCTAAAGTTGCAAAAGCATCTTTATCTTCTATAACTCCTGTTAAATACAAAACAACTGGAATGAATATACCTACAAATGATAGAGACACATTTTTTAATAAAAAAATCACAACGATTGCTAAAATTAACAATGATATAGTTGCTGGCGTCAAGAGTAACATCTCCTTTATTATCAATGAGAGCGCTCTCAATTTTGTTTCTCTAGAGTAATTTAATTGTAGCTTAGTATTTTTATTTTTCACAATATTGGCATTCTATAACCTTATAGTTTTTATCTATAGCTTAAAAAAGCAACGAGTCATTAAAAGACACCGTTGCTGGTTCATTTTCAATCACTTAGCATTTTTTAAAAAGTCTATAAAATTACGGGCTGCCTTTGACAGGTATTTGTCCTTTTTCCAAACTATTCCTGCCTTATAATTGATAGGTTTTAAGAGAGGTCTAGTGATAATAGCGGGGTTATCTTTAATGATGGCGACTGAATCATCAAGAATAAAGGAAATACCAATTCCATTGGCTACTAGATTTATTAATGTAGCTAACTGAGAAGGTGAGTAAATAATGTCTGGCTTAAATTTGTATTTCTCACACTCTTCCATGACCGTCGAATAAATAAATGTACCTGTGCGAAACATGAATTTTTCATTTTTTAATAATTCAAATGGAACTCTAGAGTATTCTTTAAGATAATGGTTTTCTGGTAGTAGTACAAGCAATTCTCCTTCTGAAACTGGCAGGGTTTCAAACATTGGTAATGATTTATATAATACAATCAGTCCAAGATCAATCTCGTCATTCATAAGTTTTTCAATAATTTCATGGGTACCTGCATCCTGGATTGCAAGCTTAATATCCTTGTACTTTTCCCCATATCCCGAAAATATTAGTGGAAGCATCCAAGAGCCGAGAAAGGGTGGAACCCCTATACTGAGAGTTTTCTTTATATCCGGACGAAGGTCATTCATTTCTTTTATCGTACTTTGTATTTCAACTAGTATTTTATTTACTCTTTGAAGGAAAACCTCGCCCTCCATACTGAGATATATCTTATTTTTATTTCGTTCAAACAATGTTACACCAAGCTCTTCCTCAAGTTTACGAATGGCAACGGTTATTGAAGGTTGTGCTACACAAAGTTCATTCGCTGCTTTCGTAAAACTACTATGTCTACTTACAGCTTCAAAATATTCTAACTGACGTAATTCCATCTAGGACCTCCTCAATAAACAAACATTTCTAAACTCTTTTTCGTCTCTTTAGCATATTCACAATTATTTCAAAACTTTGTTATTTTCACAAGGAGTTATTAAAAGTGCAACTTTAAAGGAAAAAGGAAGGGTGGTCGGATTTTGAGCGAACAGTCGCTGTGACTTTTCGATTATAATCGGGCGGTGACTACTGTGGAGAAACAACAAGCAACCTCTGTTGCTAAAAGCTCTATTCCTTTGGCAACTTTGCTGAAAGGACATCATCCGATATCTATCTCACTTTTAGTTAAACTTTAAAATTTTTAAAATTAAAAATATTAAAAATATTAAAAATATTAAAAATATTAAAAATATATAAAATATTGGAGGAATATTAAGGTTTTGTGTTGTATAAAATAGTTACCTGTATTTATTAAAAATGGGAAGTGAATATGTTTAGAAAGGGATACTTATTGAGCTATTTGAATAGTTTTTTATGGTTGTTCTTTTAATTTGATGCATTCACTTGATTCAAAGGGAGCTGAAAAATGGATACAATAGATCTTTCTCTCGAAAAATTGTTATCTTTTAAATCAGATGAAGGCAAAATTTATCTTGATAATCTTCGGACCATCTTAATGGAAACAGATGCTATGGGAACTTTACGCAAAGATCTAATTTCTTCTTTAGGAATGGAGCGAGCTAAAGGCTTTTTATTACGTTATGGCTGGAATTGTGGAGCTAAATTCGCTACCAATGTCGATAAGATGTTTACACCCAATGAAAAGATAGATTGGTTTAAAGCGGGGATGGAACTTCATACTCTAACTGGACAGGTATTGGTTGAACCTATAGAAGTTCAAATTAATGAGGGGAAGGGTGACTTTTATTGCGAAGGATATTGGCGTCATTCCTATGAAGCAGAACAACATATTAAACAATTTGGCCTTTCGAATGAATCTGTTTGCTGGACGCTATTAGGTTGGGCTGGAGGATTTTCTAGTTATTATTTTGGTAAAAAGGTGATTTACAAAGAGGTTGAATGTATTGGGAAAGGTGATCCGTTTTGTCGTTGGGTTGGGAGAACGATAGATGAGTGGGAGTCAGAAATTCATAATGAATTACCATTCTACCAGGAGGAAAGCATCGTTTTTGAATTGGAGAAAGCCTATCATCGAATTGAAAGACAGAAAGAAGACTTGAAAAATGTTTTAAGGATTAATGATCAATTATCAAATGTATTAATCCAAGGAGATGGATTTCCCTCAATCGTAAAGGTATTAGGACAAAATCTCGATACAACTGTAGTGCTAGAGGATAAGCATTTCAATCCCATTTCCTCTTATGGTAACTATAAGGAAGCGCCTTTTTTGCCTTCATTAAAGGTATTGGGAGGGAAACAAAACCAGAAAATTCACCGATTGATGGAAGAAAAGAAGATTACTAAATTTTCCGTTTTAGACGAGCCTAATAAAAAAATAGAACGGTTGGTTTCACCTATTTTATTAAAGAATGAAGTGTGTGGATATTTATCGATAATTAAAAATAATAATAGTGCTTTTAATGAGGTCGAAATCATTTCTCTAGAACGGACTGCCTCCATTTGTGCTGCGCAATTTCTCAATGAGCGAACAGCCATTGAAACGGAACAACGAATTCGAGGAGAATTTTTAAATGAAATGCTTTTGGATAATCCGAATATCGAAAATCTTTCTTATCGAATGAAAGTATTAGGATATAACCTTGAAAAGCCTTATTATGTATTTGTTTTTGATCTTGTATATAACAGTGGAAATGGGCCAAACCGAGAGGCTGATTTAATGGAAATTAGAAAAAAATTAGAAGATACGATTCAAGAGAAATTAAAAACATATGAAAAAAACTGCTTTGTTTCGAGCAGACTCGATAAAATAATCGCTGTTATTCCAGAAAGGATTTTCACCTTAACAAGCCTCACACCTAAGTCATTTGGAGAATTACTGATCAACTTTAAAATTCCTAATTTTACCGCATTCGATATTTCATTAGGAGTTAGCTCCTGTTGTAATGGCATTCATTCATTCCAAAGTGGATATCAAGAGGCATTAAAATCTATAAGAATGTTACAGGCACAGAATCTAAATTCGAATGTAATTAGCTTTGATGAACTAGGTTCATTGGGGAGATTACTTCTACATGCAAAAAATGACCAAGAGTTAGAGAATTTTGCGAAGCGGACCCTTAATGAGCTCGTATCATATGATCGAGAAAATGATGGCGAACTTTTGAAAACGCTTTATTTCTTTTTGGAAAATCAAGGGAACATTCATAAAACTGCACGTCAGATGATGCTTTCCATTGGAGCGATTAGATATCGAATTAAACGTGTACAAGAAATAAGTAATCTTGATATGACAAATGCTAAAGATTATTACGACACTCATTTATCTTTACAAATTCTCTTGTACTACGGCATATTTAAGCTTTAGATTGGAAGACCTTTATTCTTCGGAATAGGGGTCTTATTGTTTTAGCCTATTCTAGTTGATCTTTGTTTGCACGATTCGTACAAAAAATTGGTAACCTTTTTATACGAAAAGACTAACCCATTTTGTATAAAGATAAGGCACATATTAGTTTAATTGTAGATAGAAAATTCAGAAAAAATAAAATAATATAGAACTTGTAAAAGACAAGGAAAGATGAATGGAGGGCTGCAGGTGCCGCAATTTACAATTGATATCGACACTGGAGGAACATTTACTGATGGTTTCTTCACCCGAGGGGAGAAGTATGAAACAGTAAAAGTAGACACAACGCCTCATGATTTTACAGTTGGTTTTAATAAGTGTATTGAAGAAGGTGCACGACGATTTGGTTATGAGAATGTAGAGGAATTCTTAAGACAAACGAAGACAATTCGTCTTTCAACAACAGTTGGGACGAATTCATTAATTCAAAGAACAGGTCCGAAATTAGGATTAATTGTTACGAAAGGCTATGAAAAAACTTTATACCAAGAGAAAAATCCTATCCTACATTATTTAGTGGACCCTGAGTTAGTCATTGGAATTCGTGAAAATGTAGGGGATGATGGAAGAATCATTGAAGAAGTAGATGAAGAAGATGTACGAAGAGTTACGAAACAATTATTAGAAGCAGGTGCACGCGCATTTGTAGTAAGTTTAAAAAATGCCCACCTCAATATCAGTAATGAAAGAAAAATTCGAGACATCATCCAACAAGATTTACCAACCCATTATTTAGGAGCAAAGCCGGTATTATTAGCCGGAGAAATTAGCTTAAGAGATAATGATGGAATTCGTACAAATGCATCTATTGTAAACGCTTACCTTCATCGCGATATGGTGAAGTATCTTTATAAGGGTGACGAGGGTACCCGTAAAAAAGGTCTTCAAAGTCCATTACTGATTGCACATTCTAATGGCGGGGTCGCACGTGTTGCGAAAACAAAGGCGATTGATACGTATAATTCCGGGCCAGCCGCAGGAATGATGGGCACACAATTTGTTGGCAATCAATATGGGTTAGATAACATCCTAACAGTTGATGTTGGCGGTACAAGTACAGACGTTGGCATGATTTATAAAGGGAAAATGACATTTGATACAGAGTCATCCATTGCTGGTGTTCCAGTACATACACCATTAATCCACGTTTTGTCGGTAGGAGGTGGAGGTGGCTCTATTGCTAAAGTGAACAAGGACGGAAAAATACAAGTAGGGCCTGAAAGTGCTGGAGCAGTTCCTGGGCCTGCATGCTTTGACTTAGGGGGCTCTAAGCCAACTGTAACAGATGCTGCTGTAACACTTGGTTTAATTGATCCAGAGTATTTTCTTGGCGGCAAGAAAAAATTAAATGTTCAAAAAGCACATGATGTCATTGAAAGATCGATTGCATCTAGATTAAACATTTCAGTACAGGAAGCAGCAGCTGGAATATTAGATGAATTAACTGCAATTGGGGCCAATGCTTTAAAGAGCTTAGCGATTGAAAGAGGCCATACACCTGAAAACTTTACTCTGTTTTCATTCGGTGGCGGAGGCGGATTGTTCTGTGCCGAAATGGCCAAAAAAGCTGGAATTAAAAAGATTTATACATTCCCATTTAGTTCAGTTTTCAGTGCATTTGGACTTTCGACTGCTGATATTAACCATACTTATGAGCTAAGAAGTGGAGTTCGTGTGGAAGGTAATGGAGAGGGTATAGGCACTGCTCAAGAAGAAGCAATCGTAAATAAAATTACAACAATGAAAAAATGGGCTTACCGCGATATGCGGGGGGAAGGATTTAATGGGTCGGAAGTAAGTTTTTCTCTTGAGGTGGAAGTGAAAACTCCAAATGGTGAAAAACGAGGGATTTATGCTCTTCCATCGTTAATTGGTGAAGATATAAATCTTCATGAAGTGAATGAGTTTCTACAAGGATTATGCCGTACGTTAAGAGTTCCAGAATTAGTAGTTGAATTCCTACGCCTTCGTGCCCAAGCCCTTGTATCCCATTACCGGTTACCAGAAGTTGAACTGGCGAATGAAAGCCCAGAAGAGGCTAAAAAAGGTACAAGAAGTTTGGCTATTGAAGGTAAGGTTTATGACACAAACGTTTATGACTTAACAAAATTAAAGCCAAACAATACCATTGCTGGTCCAGCCATTATCGAAAGTAATGATACAACGATTTATATACCACCAGCTGCAACCTATATAACAGACCGCCATTTAAATGGAATTTTGGAGGTGTAATGATGAGAAAACAAATTACAGAGTATCTTGATATTGATCTTTCCAAAGAAATGTGGGTTTGCCGCTGTTGTAATCATGAATTAATTTCGGCTAGAAAAAATTATAAAGAGGGTTGTCTCATTTATAATCGTAACCCGCATGACATCCATCCGCCTGAGATTGAGGGAGAGTATACTTTTTCTCCTGATCCAAACTGGATTCGATATGTAGAATTTTATTGTCCTGAATGTGCAACAACGCTTGAAATGGAAGCGTTACCACCTGGACATCCTCTAACACATGATATTGAGTTGGACATTGATACGATGAAAGAAAAATATATAAAGGGGGGAGCGCAAGCATGATGGAAAATGAAATGAAAAAAGCAACCATTGACATCGATATTGGTGGGACTTTCACAGATTGCTTTATTAAATATGGGGATCAGTCCGTCATTGCCAAAAGCCCAACCACTGGATATGACCTTTCCGTTTGTTTTTTAAAAGCAATTGAAAAAGGCGCCGATGTACTAGGTTTATCAATTGAAGAGTTATTGATAGAAACTGATGTCATCCGTTATTCAACGACGGTAGCCATGAATAAATTAATTGAACGAAAAGGTCCGAAGCTTGCTTTGATTACAACCGAAGGTTTCGAGGACATAACGTTTATTGGAAAAGGAAGCCAATGGCAGGACGGGATTAGCTCACAAGAAGCACGTAATGTTGTGAAGGTGGATAAACCAACTCCATTAATCCCAAGAGAACTAGTCGTTGGGGTAAAGGAAAGAATTGATTCAAATGGAAACATTACAAGACCATTGGATGAGAACGATTTCCGCAATAAACTTCAATACTTAGTAGACCAAGGAGTTATGGGATTTGTCGTCTGTCTACTTTGGTCATTTAAAAATCCGGTCCACGAAAAGCGGATCAAAGAAATTATTAAAGAGGATTACCCAGAGTATTATTTAGGAAATATGCCGGTTTTTCTTTCCAGTGAGGTGCTGCCAAAGCGCTTTGAATATAGTCGTGCTAACGTAACGATTCTTAACGCTTACCTTCACCAAACGATTGCAGAGGAGCTTGCAAGTATTGGGGATGAATTGCGAGACCTTGGTTACAAGCGCTCCTTGTTAATGGTATATAATACCGGCGGAATGGGAGAAGTCTACCGTACAGCAGCGGTTAATACCTATAATGGTGGTCCAGTTTCAGGGGTCATTGGAAGTAGTCAGATTGGTAAACTATATGATTATAAAAATATTGTATTTTCCGATATGGGTGGCACAAGCTTTGACCTTGGCCTTGTTGTAGATGGAAGTACACGTTTTTATCAATTCCATCCGGTTATTGATCGTTGGCGAGTCGATATTCCGATTATTGAAACAAAATCAATTGGAGCCGGTGGTGGATCCATTGCCTGGATTAATGCTGATTTAGGAAATCGGTTAGAAGTTGGACCGCAAAGTGCAGGGTCGTTTCCAGGGCCAGTCGCATTTGATCAGGGTGGAACAGAACCGACTGTGACTGATGCCGACCTGATCTTGGGTTATATTGATCCAGATTATTACCACGGTGGCAACCTTAAGCTTAATGTAGAAAAAGCAAGGCAGGCCATTGAAACAAAAATAGCAAAACCTCTTGGAATTGATGTTGTTGAGGCAGCTGCACTAATTAAAAAAGTTGTCGACGGAAACATGGGTAATATCATTCATAAAGAAACAGTCTTAAAAGGACATAATCCAAAAGAATTCGTACTCTTTGCAATGGGTGGTGCTGGAGCAACGCATGCAGCAGGATATGGGTTCCATGCAGGAATTAACAAAATTCTTGTTCAAAGACAATCCCCAGTCTTTTGTGCCTTTTCATCAAGCATGATGGATGTAAAGCATATCTATGAGGAATCGAAACATGTCATCATGCTTAAACAAGGTGGGAAAGAGCTTCTAGATGACTATGTATCTTTTAATGAAGTAATTGAAAGATTACAAGATAAGGCGTTAAGAGATATTAAAGGGGAAGGATTTAGTGAGGAACAAGTTGTTTTTGAACTTGAACTAGATATGAAATTCGGTGGGCAATTAAATGTTAAACGAACAAGTTCGCCTGTCATTACATTGAAAAAGGAAGAAGATGTTAAGGCGATTTGGGATACATTTACAAAAGAGTATTCGGAAGCCTATAGTCCGCTCGGAGTCTACCCAGAGGGCGGAATTGAAATAGAAAACTTTGTGTTACATGCCATAGTTGTTCAACCAAAATATCAACTTCCAGACCATGAATATCAAGGGGTAGATCCAAGCCAAGCGTTAAAAGGCGCAAGAGAGGTATATTGGGAAGAATACAAAGGCTTCCATGAGACAAAGATATACCAAATGGAAGAGTTACAGTATGGAAATCGGATTATTGGACCAGCCATCATTGAATCTGATAACACGACGATTGTATTACCACCAGATGCTACTTATACCGTTGATCAATACTTGAACGGATTAATCGAAAAAACAACAGGTCCTGTTTCGCCTTCAGATCTTTCGGCACTGGACACTATTTCAAGGTAATAAAGGAATAATATGAGGAGGGTGAACACATGCCGATAGATTTAGAGATTAATGAACGGATTAAACCTGAGCAGATAACAGAATTTGAAAGAAGATGTATGGAAGGATTACAACCGGGAGAATATGAGATTTATAGCGAGAAGCTTAATAATATTGTTCTCGAAGGAAAAGAAATTCTAACTAGAATTGGAGTATCAGGATTCTTCCATGGAGGAGATTTAATCGTGGGTATTTATACCGCCCAAGGTGATCTAGTTACAGCCTATTGTGGGGTATTCCTCCATTCGGTAACAACGCAAATTTGCATAAAGTATATACTTAAGCATTTTAAAGACGATCCGACGGTTGGTATCCGTGAAGGGGATATCTTCTATGCGAATGAAGCCCTTTATGGTGGAGTTCATAATCCGGATCAAGCAGCTATTATGCCAATTTTTCACGAAGGTGAATTAGTCGCTTGGGCTGCGGCTGCGGTACATCAACCAGAAACAGGTGCGATTGAACCGGGCGGTATGCCGGTTGCTGCTAGAACACGTTACGATGAGGGCATGAAGCTGCCTCCGATGAAGATCGGGGAGAATTATCAAATTCGAAACGATATCTTAGATATGATGGCCAACATGGTATCTAGAGCACCGCGTATGCAAATTATTGATACAAAAGCCCGTGTGGTTGGATGTGACAGAATTCGAATTAGAATTCAAGAACTTATTAAAGAAAAAGGTCTAGAAACAACAGTAGGCGTTATGAGAAAAATGATCGATGTGGCTGAGAATGCGACAAGGAAACGCATCGAAAGCTGGGAGGATGGAGTGTACCGCTCGGTTGCCTTCTTTGATACAATCGGTATCCAAGATTCGCTTATTCGTTGCAACTTAACCATGACGAAAAAGGGAGATCAATTGACATTTGACTTTACAGGAAGTTCACCAGAGAATGATGGTTCTTTTAATTCTTTTGCGCATATTGTCAGGGCGCACAGTGCGATTTATTTATTTGGAGTTCCGTTCTCAGATCTACCGACGGCATCAGGGATTTATTCACCTATCAATTTCGTTGTCCCTCAGGGTACATTCTTAAATGCAAATTGGGATGCTTCCGTTGCTAATTCACCGGTTGCCAATAGTGGAACGATGTCCGTGATCGGCCATGCGATGGCAAAATTGCTGTTTGCAAGTGGTCAGCATGAACTATCGGCTGCTGTATATGGTTGTACCGGATCCACTTATGTTCTTGCTGGTGAAAATCAGTGGGGCGTACCATTTGCAGACATTCTTGCCAATGTCTTTAACAGTGAAGGTGGAGGAGCAAGAACAGACCGTGATGGTATTGATTCATGGGGATTCCCTTGGGGCTGCTGGGGTAAAGGCCCAGATGTGGAGGATATGGAAAATGAACAGCCACATCAGCACCTTTTCTTCAAGCATCGAAAGAACTCAATGGGATTTGGGAAAAATCGAGGTGGTTCAGGAGCGACGATTGCTGTATCCGTTCAAAATGTACCACATCTCGTGTTCCAATCAAATGCTAAAAACCATAAAGTACCGACGTCACAAGGATTATTCGGGGGGTACCCGCCAACAACGCATCCAGGAATTAAGATTATGGATACAGATTATTTTGAAAAGATGGAACGTGGTGATGCTGATTTGCCAACCGATTCGATCGAGTTAATCAAAAATCAAGCGATTGAAGGCCGCTATGATGTCGAGGGAAGTGTGCGTTTTGCTGCAGCCCTTAAGGAGGGAGACATTTATGTCGGCGCATCATCAGGTGGAGCTGGATATGGAGATGTCCTTGAACGCGACCCGCAATCTGTTATATCTGATTTACGAAAGGGCTTCATCACGGAAGATGTCGCTAGGAATGTATATAAGATTGTTTATGATGAAACAACTATGGTCCTTGACGAAGGTGCAACTGAAAATGCAAAAAATGAAGAGAGACTCTCTCGCAAACAACGGGGAAAAAGCTATGTAGAGTTCATGGCCGAATGGTCCAAGAAAAAGCCGGCAGAAGAAGCACTTTCCTATTATGGTAGCTGGCCTAATGCAGAACCTACTCGGAAAATTGTTAGAATTTAAGGATAACAGGGGGAGAGAATACGATGAGTGTAAAAGATTTGGTTAAAAATGCACTGCGGGGTCGAAAAGTTTCAAGACCCCCACTCCTCCCATTTATTGGTACCTATTTAACGAAGGTGGACGGACATTCCTTGGAGAATACAATGAAGGATCCGGGCCTTTTACACCACGCACTCCGAAATACAAAGCAATTATTGAATTTCGATGGTGTAGTCATGCCACTTGATACTACTGTAGAAGTGGAGGCATTCGGAGTTCCTGTTAATTGGGAAAGTGGATTACCAGTAATAAAGGAGTACCTTCCATTGACATCGGCTCCTTTAAACGATGGTACGATGCTGATTAATCAAGGAAGGTTGCCTGTTTTCATTGAGGCTGCCCGCAGATTTTCACAAGTAGAGGGAAGAAATATACCACTATTTGCAGTTGTAACCGGACCATTAACAGTATGGAGCAAACTATATAATCAAAATATTGAAGATCAATCCATTGAATCAGTGAAAGATATCCCTCATCTAGACATAATCGTTCAAAGTATCATTACATTATGTAAAGAATATGCCGAAGCCGGTGTAGACGGTATCATTATCAATGAAGGATCTATTACTCTTTCTAATGAGGATGTCACATCTGTATCCGGTATCTATAAACCGATTTTCAATGTCATCAATCATTTTAACTTATTAAATGTATTGATAAATCCAAAACAAGATCAAGAAGTTCCACCATTACACACTGCCGTTGGGGCTAGTTCCGGAATTTTTTTAGATGGTGCAAATCATAACAATAACGGAAAAGGTTCGATAGGGGTTCCATTACATGATGATTTTTGGGTAGACGAAGAGGATGAAGAGCTTATTCATCGATTTGTTTCTGATTATAAAGGAAAAGGATTATTTCTTACAACTAATAGCCCGTTGAATCAAGAGGAGGTTAATCTATTTGATTTACAAGATAAAATTGAAAAGATTACTTCGGAAAATTATTGGCGGATTTGATATTTGACATAAAAAAAGTGCTAAGTACCATCACGAATTGGAAGGTATTTGGCACTTTTTCTTGAAAGGAGATTACTGGAGTATGTACTGGAGCTATGAATATATTAGTCAAAAATTTTTACCGGAAATAAAAGATGTATGGAGCGTAAAGGAAATTATCGAACAAACTGCTTCCCTTGGGGATGATACCTACCTGATTTACGCTCCAACCGGACAGGAGTATAGCTACAAGGATACGAATCTTGCTGCTAACCGAATTGCAAATGAATTAAGCTCCTTAGGTTTAAGAAAAGGGGACCGAATTGGAATCTATATGAGCAATACCCCTGAATATATTTTTACTTTGTTTGCTGCTGCCAAGCTCGGGCTTATTGAGGTTCCTATCAATACAAATTTTCAAGAGAATGAAATCCAATACATGATCAATAAGGCAGACATTAAAACTATTGTTGTTGAATCTAATAAAGGCTTCTTTAATATTTTAGATAAAGTAGTCACACATACTCCATCATTGGAAAGTATTTTAATCTCAGGGGAGATGTCGAATGTACCAGAAAGTTTTCCTAGTGTTCATTCATTAGCGGAAATGCTCATGAATGGTGATGATTGTAATCCAAATGTTAGTATCGATGGCTCTGATGAATTTAGTGTTTTATTTACATCAGGAACAACAGGCTTACCAAAGGGCGCTATTACGAGGAATAAAACAGCCGTATTAGGTGCCATGTCATTTGGGGTCATGCCGGTTAGCCGCAAATCGAGAAATTATACTTGTTTACCATTATTTCATATTAACGCTCAGACCTATTCAACGTTGGCTATTCGCTGTCTTGGTGGATCGCTAGTTCTAGGGCAAAAATTTAGTGCAAGCAAATTTTGGGACGACATTATCAAATACAATGCAGATTCGTTCAATTGTCTAGGAGGGATGATGCAAATATTAGATAGTGTTTATAAGCAAGAAGAGGTTCCTAAGCATCCTGCGAAAATGGTCTTTGTTGGCGGAACGCCTATCAATCTTTGGGAAAGGTTTGAGGAAAAATTCAAGGTTGATATTTATGAAGGTTTTGCAATGACTGAGGCGCCTGTCCTATTTAATAATTGTTATCCTGATAAAAATGAAAGAAAGATAGGGTCTGTTGGGAAACCATTATTTTGGGATTTAGGAAGAGGAGTAAGGTTAGTAGATGACCAAAATAGGGTGTTAGAAGTTGGAACAGGGGAGCTTCAGCAAAAAGGAGAAGACTTCATTACAAAAGGGTATTGGGCTGCTCCTGAAGCAGAAAAAGAAGCCTTTACAGAAGATGGTTGGTTCCGTACCGGAGATATATTGCGAGTGGACGAAGAGGGTTATTATTATTACGTCGATCGAAACAAATTTATGATTCGAGTAGGAGGAGAAAATGTATCTGCATTTGAAGTGGAAGATGTAGTGAATAGTCATCCTGCTGTGGCCCAAAGTGCTGCAATACCTGTAGATGATCCTTACAAAGGGGAAGAAATTAAAGTATTAATTAGGTTAAAAGATAATGCAAAAGGGGTAGATTTTAAAGAAATTGTTGCCTTATGTGCTAAAAAGTTAGCTTATTTTAAAGTCCCAAGGTACATTGAGATTGTTGAGGAGTTTCCGAAGACTCCTACCGAGAGAATTCAGAAAGTTCAATTAAAGGAAGCCGAAAGGAAAAGAACAATGCATGGTTGGGATCGTAATATAGAACTTCCTAATTGGAGAAATATAGGGTCCCAGTCTACCAGTTCAGTAACGTTTTAAACGAAAGATAGATATAATACTTGAATTCCCGTACAGTAAATTTTTACAGATTTTCTGAACGGGAAAGACTACTCCATTAGGTGTAGGATGAGAGTGAGGTCAAATACGGAGTACCACTGATAAACCGAAGGTTTGTGGTACTTCAAGTATTTGAATATTTCACTCTTTTTTGTTTTCTGTCCTCGATAGATATAGAAGAAAGATTTTTCTGCAAACAGAGGTAGAACAACGTTTCAAAGAGTTAGTACATGAAGCATGTGAGGAACTACAAATACAAATTGTTGCTCTTGAATGTGACAAAGACCATACACATATGTTTCCTAATGCACTCCCAAACCTAAGTCCTGTTGATATGATGGCAAAAATCAAAGGAGTGACTTATAAAAAATTGCGTGAAGAATTTCCGCACCTACGACACTTGCCAAGCTTGTGGACACGATCTTACTTCGTATCTACTGCTGGCAATGTTTCGAGTGAAACGATAAAACGATACGTTGAAATCAGAAAAAGCGAGGTTAAAAAGGAGTTGAAACCTATGGCAAGGAAGAGTACTTCAACGTATACCCTTGAATTTGCCTTGAACATTCCAACTTGGCAACAACACCGTTTGGAAAAGAAATTTAAAATTGCAAAAATAGTCTACAATTCTTGCCTAGGTGAAGCTCTGAAACGAAATCAAGCGGTGAAAGCTGATAAAGCGTATCGTACATTGCTTAAGGAATCCAAATCAAGAGAACGTGATAAAGAGTTAGCGGATATTCGTTTGATTTATGGCTTTTCAGAATATGGTATACATCGTTTTGTAAAAGAAACCCAGCATCAGTTCGAGGAACATATTGGCAGTTTCGAGGCCCAAAAACTTGCAACAAGAGCTTTTCAAACCGTTGAGAAACTTCATTTTGGAAAATCAAAAAAAGTACATTTCAAAAAATTAAATGTTGATCTTTCAATAGAAAACAAATCAAACAAAACTGGTTTAAGATATATAGGAGGAAATATTATTTGGGGCGATAAACCAACCAATAAAAATCCTAAACCTAAAAATTGATTATGTATACCGATTTCTCCTAAACCTGATGATGAATATGCCCAAATAGCTTTATTAGATAAGACAAAGTATGTCCGCATTTTAAAACGAGAAGTTAGAGGGAAGATTCGTTATTTTGTTCAACTAATTCAAGAAGGCTACCCACCAAGAAATTACAAGATTTCTAATGACGAAACAAAACGTATAGGGTTAGACATAGGTACATCTACAATTGCGATTTGTAGTGAAAGCAAAGTTGAACTTCATGAACTTGCTCCAGAGTGTAACAATGATGAAAAAGAAATAAGGCGAATACAACGCAAAATGGGTAGGTCTAAACGAAGTACCAATCCTGACAACTATAACGAAAACGGTACAATCAAAAAAGGCAGGTTAACTTGGCGATACTCCAATAAATATAAGAAGTTGCGTCAAAAACGCAAAGAACTCTACCGTAAAGTTGCTGTTAGGCGGAAAATGTCACACGAAAAAATAGCAAACGATATTCTTTCCCTTGGTTCCGATATACGGGTAGAAACCATGCGGTTTCAATCCCTACAAAAACGTGCAAAAAATACGACTAGAAACCATACTAACGGTAAGATTAACCAAAAAAAACGGTTTGGAAAATCAATTGCCAATCGTGCTCCTGCGATGCTACTCACAATTATTGATCGTAAACTAAATTATGAAGGACGATCAATCAAGAAAATTGATACTTTTGCTACAAAAGGCTAGTCAGTTCAATCATTTGACTGGTAACTATACGAAAAAGCAACTTTCAGAACGTTGGAATGATGTTGGAGAGTTTCGAATCCAACGTGATTTATATAGCGCTTTTTTGATAAGCAACACAAGTGAAACCCTCGATTCCGTTGACGTGTCTTTATGTAACGCACAATGGAACATTTTTTTAGAACTTCATAATATTGAAATAGAACGTCTAAAACATTCAACGAATAAAACAATGCGTTGGTTTGTCGCATAAAAACAAACCTGATTGGTCGTGATAACTCCCAATAGAAGTCGGAACGATAAGCACACAAGGAGTCTTTTAAAGGCTTGCTTGGCGAAGTCATTGCTTTTGCGCAATACGTCCGTTAATGTTCTTCGAGAATATACACCAGTGTAGTAGTACAGCCTCTTTTTTTCGAAAGATAAGGTACTATTAAGAAGTGTATTAGTATCCTAGAACCCCATCGCTTTAGCTGTGGGAGTTGTCACATCTCGAGTTCATGATTAATAATGGAATAAATCATTTTTTTTACTGGTTTTTCGATTATTGAATTTTTCCGATATTGTACGTAAACTTTGTTTGGTGTTGAATCGACCTCTTGAATATTAATAACAGTTAGTTGATTTTTCTCTTCTTCATTTACTCCTAGGAATGGTGTTATGGCTACGCCTATTCCGCTTCCAACTACAGATTTTACCATTTCATTATTTCCTACTTCGATTCTTTTTATATTAGGGACACCGATGAAGTGTCTTTCGATTTCCTCCCAAAGCGGTGTATGACGCTGGTAACAGATTAATGTTTCATCTGCTAAGTCTTGAGGTTTTAGAGTTTCCGCGTTTGCGAGTCGATGATTTTTCCCGCATATGAGAACTAATTTATCCTCAAATAAAAACTCCGAAACTATATAGGATTTATGTGCAATAAAGTTTCTTGTGAAAACTAAATCTAAATCTCCAGATATAATCTGCTCATTTAAAATTTGTGAATCTTTTCCTTCGTAGATTGAAACTTCTATATTTTCAATAGATAATATGGCTTTGATCATCTGTGTGATAAATGAATAGGTAAACCCAGGTGCAAATCCAACTTTTATGCTATTAAATCTTGAATGTTGAATTGCTTCTTTAGAATGATTTAAATTGATCAGTATATTTTTGGCATAATGCACAAATACTTTACCTTCCTCAGATAGAGTGATGTTTTTTCCGTCCTTTTCAAATAATTGACAATTAAGTTCAAATTCTAAATTTCTAATTCTAGCAGAAACAGTTGGCTGGGATACATTTAATATTTCTGCAGCCTTAGAGAAATTTTTGTGTTTTATTACCGTAAAAAATGTTTCTAATTGTATTGTATCCATCTAATCCATCCTTTCTAAAGAAAAAACTTTGAGAAAAGTAACTTGTATAAAGGTTTTTTCTGTTAGATTTATCGTTGAATAGGAATTATAATTTACTTAAGTTAGTTAACTAAAAAGTTAGAAAATTATAAAAGCAAATATAAACAGGGTGGTGATTCATTATGTAGTATAAAATTGTCAGCACTCAAATAGGATCAATCTCAGATGAATGCGTTTACATTATCTTGTTTTAAATAACCAGATAAATCTTAATAACCCTAAGGAGGCCTAAAAGAATGGATCACTCTAAATATATCAATGTAAATGGTATCTCAACTCATTATCATGAAAGCGGGCAGGGGGAGTCTGTACTATTAATTCATGGCTCCGGTCCAGGAGTCACCGCTTGGGCTAACTGGAGATTAATTATACCGAAGTTATCAGAAAATTTCCACGTATTTGCTCCTGATATTGTTGGATTTGGTTATACAGATCGACCAGAACAAATTGAATATGGTGTTGAAACATGGACAAATCACTTAATCGGGTTTATAGAAGCAGTGGATCAAAAGCAAGTTCATATAATCGGTAACTCCCTAGGTGGGGCGCTAGCTTTACATATTGCTAATAAAAGACCTGATCTAGTAGGAAAAATGGTATTGATGGGCGCAGCTGGTATACCGTTTACAATGACCTATGGTTTGGATAAAGTATGGGGATATGAGCCAAGTGTAGAAGCTATGAAAAAACTATTGGAAATCTTTGCTTATAACCAGGAATTTGCTACTGATGAGTTAGCGGAACTTCGTTATCAGGCAAGCATCCAGCCTGGACTCCAAGAAGCCTTTTCAAAAATGTTTGCTGAACCACGTCAGGAAAAACTTAATCAATTAGCCTTACCTGAGGAACTAATTAGAAAGATTGAACACCAAGTATTAATGATTCATGGTAGAGATGATATTGTGGTTCCATATAAAGAAACAAGTTTAAGATTTTTAGAATTACTTCCTAATTCTGAACTTCATCTTTTCTCAAAGTGTGGTCATTGGACCCAAATTGAGAAAAAAGATGAGTTTGCTCAACTTTGTGAAAATTTCTTTTTAAGGAATAAATAAGGTGTGGTGAATTGGCTATGATAAATCAATCAGAGATAAGAACTTTGAATAATATGGTAGCTATCGTTACAGGTTCTTCCAGAGGAATTGGAAAAGCTATTGCTCATACTCTTTCTAATGATGGGGTAAAAGTATTGATTACTGGAACTGAGGAAGAGCGGACGAAACGAGCGGCAGAGGAAGTATTTATGCAATCAGAAACAGATATTGATAATTTTGTTGGTGACCTTTCGGTGGAAGCAAATGTTATTGCAATGACAGAAAAAGCGATCAACCGATGGGGTAAAATAGACATTCTGGTAAATAATGCTGGTGGGGGTGTCATACTACCATTTCTTGAGCACAATGCTGAAACACTCAAAAGAACGATTGACCGAAATCTCTGGACCTGTATATGGTCGTGCCACAAGGTACTCCCTTTCATGGTTAAACAAAATCATGGAAGAATAATAAATATAGGTGCAGATTCTGTACGAAATGGCCTATGGGATCACGCAGCTTACAATGCAGCAAAAGGAGGGGTCCATGCTATCACAACTGGTTTGGCAAGAGAATTTGCCAGTTATGATATTACAGTAAATACGATAGCTCCCCCTGCTGTTGAGTCAGAGCCACTGGAGAATGTACGAAGGAAGGATCCGGAATTAGCAGAGAAATACATTGGCATTATTCCTAAAGGTAGAGGTGCCTTAGAGGAGGAGGTTGCAGATGCGGTTTGGTATTTAGCTACTGATAAGGCAAAGTTTATAACGGGGCAGGTTATTAGTGTTAATGGAGGAAGTACAATGTTATAAGGATTGTTTTTGAACTGAACTAGACATTTGGAGAGGTGGAAAAATTTTTGATTATAGATGTCCATACACATTTTGTTCCGGAACATTTACCTACCATGGAAGGTAGAGTAGGGGGAGATAAGTGGCAGGTTACAAAATGTGTTTGTGGTAGAGCGGATCATAAATATTTAATGATTTCCGGAAAAAGTTTCAGAACAATAACAGACCAATGTTGGAGTGCAAAGCGTAGAATTGAAGATATGGAAAATGAAAAGGTGAGTGTACAAGTTTTATCTCCTATGCCAGAACTATTATCGTATTGGTTTCAAGCACATGATACACTCGAATTTTCCCGTTATATTAACAATCAACTATCAGATTTTATTGCAGGGAGCCCAGAACAGTTTTGGGGATTAGGAATGGTTCCATTACAAGATCCGAAATTAGCTGCAAAAGAGATTAAGAGACTCAAACAGGATTTTGGTTTATTAGGAGTAGAGGTAGGTACAAATATTAACGGTAGGTCAATTGGTGATCCTTTTTTTGAACCATTTTTTGCTGAAGCAGAATCTGAGGGGATTTCTATTTTTATACATCCCCTTCA
>JAENZK010000039.1 GCA_016841285.1 Guptibacillus hwajinpoensis
GTAAACGGCTTATAGCCGTGGAGCAAACCACCCTTTGGAAGGGTGGTTATGATTTGTCCAGCTCCAGCGACCAGCGACTAGCGGACTTCGCCCACCTCCCTACGATAAGTCATCATCGCCTCACTACGTTCGTCGTGGTTCCTTTATCTCAGTCGATGTGCTCCAGTCCGTTCGTCGCTATACGGTCGCTTTCGCATTTCGATGGTCTATTTTTTTATGCTTATCATAAATATTTAGCAGATGGACAAACAATTGGGGGGGACATTTTTGAGACGTTGGTTTGCACTTTTTGACACGGCAGTAATGTCAATGGCTGGGTTAAGAATACTATCTGGATTAATAGAGATATCTGCAGCAATCCTAATGCTGCTATTCAATGATGTTAGAAAGGCCATGGCAGTGAATGCGATTTTAGCCATTGTTGGTCCAACCGTCCTCATTATCACGATGAGCATAGGTCTAATAAATTTAGCTGATGAGATATCCTTTTCAAAACTACTTTTTATTGGATTAGGCGTGGGACTAATTCTATTTGGAATTTATAAATAGGCATAAAACAGAGGAGGACATGCATAAATTGTCAGTAAAAGGTTATGTGAGGAGGAACACTGGTGGATGAGATTATTTTTGAAATGCTGCCAACTACAATTGTTGAACGAATATGCCAGTACTCCCAATCTGTTCAGAATACAATCGAGGAAATTCGGATCAGACTTGAACGACCATTGGAACTTGTAATTGATGGAGAGCCCTTTTTTCCAAATGGATATATTGTAACGAAACAGGATGGTCTAACTCTATTAAATAAACTAAGTGACTATTCTATTTACACATTAGAAGAAGAGCTTAAGCGCGGATATATTACGATTCGCGGAGGACATCGTGTTGGGTTGGCAGGAAAGGTAATAACTGAAAAAGGCCAAGTCAAAGCGATCAAAGATATCACTTCTTATAATATTAGGATCGCTAAAGAAAAGATTGGGATAGCCGATCCTCTTACTCCCTATTTATACAGTGGCAGATGGTTAAACACAATCATATATGGACCACCACAAACAGGGAAAACAACGTTATTACGAGATATGGCCAGGATTATGAGTACTGGGAATTACGATATCAATATACCGTCCTTTAAGGTTGGTATTGTTGATGAAAGGTCAGAAATTGCAGGCTGTGTCAAAGGAATTCCACAGCATCAATTTGGACCTCGTGTCGACGTTTTGGATGCATGTCCCAAAGCAGAAGGAATGATGATGTTAATCCGATCCATGAGCCCTGATATCCTTGTTGTCGATGAAATTGGAAGATTGGAAGATACAGAAGCCATTTTAGAAGCTGTAAATGCAGGTGTCTCCCTTTTTGTATCCGTTCATGGTGCATCCATTGAGGACCTATGCAAGCGGCCATCGATTAAACCTCTAATGGAATTGCAGGTGTTTGATCGATTTGTAGAACTTTCTAGGAAGCATGGACCAGGGACCATTAACATGATCCGAAAAAATAATGGCGAGGTTATTTTCCATAAAGAAACGAGAGTGAGTCAACGTTGAAACTGATCGGCGCCATTTTAATCATCGTTGCTTCTACATGGTTCGGTTTTGAAGCCGCTAAAAAGTTAAGTGAACGACCTAGACAATTACGCCAGCTTAAGGTTGCCCTGCAATCATTAGAAGCCGAGATCATGTATGGACATTCTTCCTTAAGTGAAGCATGCCTTCATATTTCAAAACAATTTGGAAAACCTTTGTCATTATTTTTTACCAGATTTGCAAAACGGCTTTTAGAAGGAGAAACATTAGTAAGTTCCGCTTGGAAAGAAAGTCTTGATTCAATTTGGAACAAGACAGCTTTTGGACAAGGAGAATACGAGGTGTTACGGCAATTCGGAGAAACATTAGGTCAGCATGATCGTGAGCACCAACAAAAGCATATACGATTAGCGTTAATACATCTTGAACGTGAAGAAAATGATGCAATAGAGAAACAAGGTCGGTATGAAAAAATGGTTAAGAACCTCGGGTTTTTAACCGGATTATTAATTGTCATTTTATTGATGTAGTTGTTTTAGGAGGAGAATTTGATGGAGTTCAATCCGAATATCATTTTTCATGTAGCAGGAATAGGGATCATAACAGCTTTCCTTCATACAATTTTTAAACAAATGGGCAAAGAGGATTTTGCGCATTGGGTAACATTAATTGCCTTTATTTACATTTTATTTTTAGTCATTACAAAACTTCAAGATTTATTTACAAAGATTAAAGGAGTCTTTCTTTTTCAGTAGAGGAGGGGGCCATCATTGAAATATTACAAATAGTTGGTGTAGCACTTATCGCAACTTTTTTAGCGTTAATCATAAAAGAACAAAAACCGGCATTTGCTTCTATGTTGGTCATCTTCGTCAGTATTATTATCTTTCTTTTTCTAGTGGATCAGATTTATGAAATTATCCATATGCTTGAAAGGATTGCTGTTACTGCAAATGTCAATATGATGTATGTTGAAACGATCCTGAAGATTATCGGAATCGCCTATATTGCCGAATTTGGATCGCAAATTACGAAAGATGCCGGGCAAGGAGCAATTGCCTCGAAAATTGAGATGGCTGGTAAAATTTTAATTCTTATAATGGCCATTCCGATCTTAACAGTTATTATCGAAACAGTTATTTCATTAATTCCTTCCTAATACATTTGGTATAGAAAGACGGTGAAAAGGTTGCTCTTGTCACAAAAAAACAAAAAAAAATTGGTTTTTCTGCTAGCGGCGGCAATTTACTTATCTACTTTATTTTCACCTCTTATTGTACAAGCCACTCCAAGTGAAACGAGCCAAAATTTTATTGATAGCGAACTGGAAAAGCTCGGGATCGACGGGGTCAAAATGTTTTGGGACGATATTATTCATGAATACGGCGGTTTTTTACCGGAAACCCAAAAAGGGACATTTATGGATTTTGTAAAAGGGGACAAGCAATTTTCTGCACAGGAATGGGTTAACGGTCTAATAAAATTTATTCTGCATGAGTTTCTTGCGAATGGAAAGCTTTTAGGCACCCTTATTATGCTGACTATTTTTAGTCTAGTCCTGCAATCGATTCAAAATGCTTTTGAACATCAGGCTGTAAGTAAGATAGCAAACTCAATCGTGTATATGGTGTTGATTATATTAGCCCTCAATAGCTTTCATGTTGCAGTATCGTATGCGGAAACAGCAATTCAAAATATGATGAATTTTATGATTGCCTTAATCCCGCTTCTTTTAGGATTAATTGCCTCACTAGGCAGCTTGGCATCCGTTGCATTCTTTCATCCAATCATTATTTTTTTAGTGAATACTAGCGGACTTATTATCCAAAATATTACCTTACCCCTTTTATTTCTATCAGCAGTCTTAAGTATTGTTAGTACTTTAACTGATCATTATAAAGTCACACAATTGGCTGGGCTGATGAAAAATATAGCAATTTGGTTATTAGGTACTTTTTTAACGATATTTTTAGGTGTTATTTCCGTTCAAGGGGCAGCTGTCTCTGTTTCGGATGGTCTTACAATTCGTACAGCCAAATTTGTTACGAATAATGTTGTACCTGTTTTTGGACGAACACTTACAGATGCAGCCGATACGGTATTAGGTGCATCTGTGTTATTGAAAAATACGATCGGTCTCGTAGGGGTTGCTATTATCCTTATACTGGCTGTTTTTCCAGCCATTAAGGTATTAATACTAGCGTTCATTTATAAAGTAGCAGCGGCCCTCCTACAACCTTTAGGAGGCGGTCCAATCATTCAATGTCTTGATATTATAAGCAAAAGCGTAATTTATGTGTTTGCAGCCTTAGCGATTGTGTCGATTATGTTTTTTTTAGCGATAACAATCATTGTGTCGGCAGGCAATATTTCGATGATGATGAGGTGACATAAATGCAAATTTTAACAACATGGGTCAGTAATATTATTCTATTTGTATTACTCGCGATCATTATTGATTTATTAATGCCGAATTCAAGCCTCCAGCGCTATACAAAAATGGTTATTGGTCTTTTATTAATCGTAATTATCTTAAATCCTGTATTAAAAATTTTTAATACGAATATTGAAGATATACTGAAAACCTTTCAATTACCAACGATTGAAGAAAAAGTTGAAGTAGAAAATTTAATAGAAAACAAGAAAAAAGAAATACAAGCCTCACAACGTGCATATATTTTAGAACAAATGGCTGTCCAGATGAAAACGATGGTGGAGGGGGAGTTAATGAAAGTCTATGGATTAAAGGTTGAAGCTGTCCATCTTCAATTTTCAGAGGGTGAAGGACCATTATCACAGGAAGATCTAAAATCTGTTGAAGTAATCGTTAAGAAAAATAATTCAAATGGTGATAACGATAGTGTGCCAGCTATCAAAGATATCACAATAGATACGACTACACCAATTATTAAGAAAGAACAGAATAATCTATCCACTGTTGAACAATTTTTAGCTGAAAATTGGCAGCTTGAGCCGTTAAAAGTAGATGTAGTAATGGAGGGAGGGGAGATGTAAGAAAATGAATGAAAAAAATAAAGGCTTCAGCAGTTGGTTTAAAAATATGTTTAAGAAGCAAGGTGAAAACCAAAGTGATGAAAAAACAAATGATAAAAATTATCAGAAATACTTGCTAGTCCTTTTAGCAACAGGGATTGCTTTTATGTTAATTAGCAATCTATTACAATCTAGGTCCTCTAATGAAAAAGCAGCTCCTGTTTTAGGTTCTGTGAAATCTGAGGAAAAGGATGCGGCGGTTTTTGGTCAGAAAAAATTAGAGGGTTCTGGTGAAATGGCCGATTATGAGGCTACATATGAAAACCAGTTAAAAGAAGCATTAGAAAATATTGTTGGTGTTGAAGATGTGACAGTCATGATCAATCTGGATGCAACCGAAACAAAAGTCCTTGAAAAAAATACAGTTGTTCAAAGTCAACAAACGGATGAGGTAGACCGTGAAGGGGGGAAACGCAAAGTAGAAGATATGTCCCGTGACGAACAAGTGGTTATTATTCGAAACGGGGAACAGGAAACACCAATTGTTCTTAAAACTAAAAAGCCGGAAATTAGAGGGGTTTTAGTTGTGGCAAAGGGTGCTGAAAATCTAAAGGTAAAGCAAATGGTAATAGAAGCTGTAACGCGGGTGTTAGATGTGCCAAATCATCGTGTATCAGTGTTGCCAAAGAAAAGTGCAAGCGCCCGTTAAGCGACGTATGGACTGGAGCACATCGACTGAGATAAAGGAACCACGACGAACCTAGTGAGTCGATGGTGACTTATCGTAGGGAGGTGGGCGAAGTCCACTAGTCGTTGGGCTCTGGAACTAGACAATAAAAAAACTAAGGGGGATTCATAATGTTATTGAAAAAACAAACTGTATGGTTATTAACAATGGTTAGTTTAGTAGTTGTATTATCTGTATTTTATATTACCTCACCACTAAAGCCGTCTGACGAGTATGCCTTAATGACATCTGAAGAAGAAAAGGCAAAAGGACAAGATACAGCCTCTCAAGAAGGTGTTGAGGTTTCAATTGAAGAGATGGCAGATGGAACAGTTGCCTCTGGTATTTCTTCTGATGATTACTTTACAGCTTTACGTATGGAAATTGATGATCAACGGGCCCAAGCAAAAGAAGAGCTTCAAGCTATCGTCGCTTCTAGTGATGTAACAGCAGAAAAGAGAAGTGAAGCGTTAGATAAGATGGAGGATCTACAAACATTCCAAGCAAAAGAAGCGATCTTAGAAACTATGATCCTTGCAAATGAAAATTATGCTGAAGCACTTGTAAAAGCAGAGGAAAACCAAGTTAAGGTCATTGTAAAGGCGAAGGAACTTACTTCAACTGCAGCGAATGAAATTATGCGTTTAGTTCGTGATGAACTTGGTCCAACAAAAGTAGCTGTTGAAGTACAGCCGATTAAATAATGAAAAGAACATTTAAAAAAGCGAATCGGTAGTGGCTGATTCGCTTTTTAGGTTATAAAATTTTGTTGTAATACAGCAAAAACTGTCAAAATATTACGAATCTAATTATATATTGTTGAATTTGAAATCAAACATTTATATAGTAGAGTATAGGAGGAAAAAGTTATTCATTTTTCCTTAGATTGATCAATTTGTAATTAATAGAAAATATTAATTAAATTTTATTCCATAGGGGTAAAGGAGTGCAGAACTTTGTTAAAAGTCCAAGAAATTAGAGAGCTTATCAAATTACTTGATAGCACATCAGTGAGTGAGTTATCTTACGAAGAAAACGGTTGTAAAATTAAATTAAGAAAAGGTGTTGTAACCGGAGTAGTTGCACCAGAAGTTGTACAAGCACCTGTAGTTACACAGGTTCAAGCAGCACCAGTAAAAGCTGAAGCACCTAAGGTTGAAGCACCTAAAGCTGAAGCTCCAAAAGCAGAAGAAGCTAAAGAGAGTGCAAACATCAATGATGAAACCTTACACAAAATCGTATCACCAATGGTAGGTACATTCTATGCTGCTCCATCACCAGACGAAGATGACTATGTTAAAGTTGGTGATAAAGTAACTACTGATTCAGTTGTTTGTATCGTTGAAGCGATGAAATTATTCAATGAAATTGAAGCAGAAGTTAAAGGGGAAATTGTTGAAATCCTTGCTAAAAACGGCCAGCTAGTTGAGTATGGTCAACCATTATTTCTTGTTAAAGCAGAATAGGAGGTAGCTCTTGTGATTAAAAAGCTACTAATAGCAAATAGAGGAGAAATAGCTGTTCGAATTATTCGTGCATGTAAAGAATTGGATATTGAAACAGTTGCCGTCTATTCAGAAGGTGATAAGGATGCTTTGCATGTACAATTAGCAGATGAGGCTTATTGCATTGGTCCAGTTGCTTCAAAAGACAGCTATCTAAATAAAACAAATTTAATAACGATAGCAAAACTTACTAATACAGATGCTATTCACCCAGGCTATGGATTTTTAGCAGAGAATGCTGATTTTGCAGAGCTTTGCCGTGACAGCAATGTAATTTGGGTTGGCCCAAGCCCAGAAGCCATTAACGCAATGGGTACAAAAGATGTTGCAAAAGAAACAATGAAAAAAGCCGGTGTTCCGGTTGTTCCTGGTTCAGTAGGAATCGTTGAAAGTATTGAAGATGCAAAGAAAGTTGTAAGTGATATTATCGGTGGTTACCCAGTTATTATTAAAGCGACTGCCGGTGGCGGTGGTAAAGGGATTCGTGTTGCCCGTGATGAAGAGGAGTTAATTAAAGGGATCAATGTAACCCAAAAAGAAGCTGCTGCAGCTTTTGGGAACCCTGGTATTTACCTTGAAAAATTTATTGAGGATTTCCGTCATTGTGAAATTCAAATATTAGCCGATAATCATGGCAATGTAATTCATTTAGGTGAACGTGATTGTACTGTACAACGCCGCATGCAGAAGCTTCTTGAAGAAACACCATCACCTGCTATTGATGAAAAAACAAGAGCAGCGATGGGTGAAGCCGCTGTTAAGGCAGCAAAAGCTGTTAACTACTCCGGTGCTGGAACAGTTGAATTTATTTACGATTATAACAATAAAAAGTTCTACTTTATGGAAATGAACACTAGAATTCAGGTAGAACATCCGGTAACTGAAATGGTAACTGGCGTTGACCTAATTAAGTCAATGATTCGTGTTGCTAATGGTGAAGAATTAACACTTAAACAAGAAGATGTGAAATTTGAAGGCTGGGCAATTGAATGTCGTATTAATGCCGAGAACCCTGATAAAAACTTCATGCCATCACCAGGAGAAGTAAAAATGTATTTACCTCCAGGCGGCTACGGGGTCCGGGTTGATTCAGCAGTATACCCAGGTTATAAAATTCCGCCATTCTATGATTCAATGGTTGCTAAACTTATTTGCTACGGAGAAACACGTGAAGAAGCCATTGCAAGAATGAAGCGTGCTCTTAGTGAATTTGTGATAGAAGGTATTGACACAACCATTCCTTTCCATCTACGATTATTAAATCATGAGAAATTTGTGGAAGCAGATTTTAACACAAAGTTTCTTGAGAAGTATGATTTAACAGTTAAAAAGTAATACTTATTAAAAGGTTACAGGAAAGGAGCTGTTTTAATGTCTGAAAATCAATTGATTGATATGACAGAGCACTCTACGAGTCTTGGAAAAGTTGAAATTGCCCCTGAAGTAATTGAGGTTATAGCGGGCTTTGCCTCTGCAGAGGTAGAAGGCGTAGCCTCTATGAGAGGGAATTTTGCTACAGGTGTTGCAGAAAAACTTGGACGTAAGTCCCATGGTAAAGGCATTAAGGTTGAGCTTGGAGAAGAAGGTATTGTCATCGATGTCTATGTTGTGATGCAATTTGGTGTTTCTATTCCAGATGTTGCCAAAAGAATCCAAGATAACATTCGCCAAGCTTTACTAAACATGACTGCGCTTGAAGTGAATGAAATAAATATTCATGTTGTTGGTGTTCAATTTGAACAGAAGACAGAAGAGGAAGATATTGAATTTTAACTTCATTCAGCAGAAGTCTCCCGCTTTCATAGTTGGTGAGCTGAATACAATTAGTATTTTAAATCAGTGGGGGTACAAACCCCTGCTGAATAAAGTTAAAGCCTCCGGCGGATGCCTCAGATTTTAAAAGGTAGTTTTTCGAGCAAGCTCGAAAAAATCTGGGCGCAAATACGCCAAGGCGCATTTGATTGAAGAATAAATGAATGTAAGCCAAGGGGATGGAATATATCTCTTTGGCTTTTTCTTTGTATTGTTAAAAATTGTGTCAGTTTATGGTATTATCTTTCTATACTGTTGAAAGGAAGTTATTTTATGAAAAGAAGAACAGCAAGGGAAAAGGCGTTACAATCGTTATTCCAAATCGATCGAAGCCAAATAGAACCTATCGAAGCAATTCGTTACACATTAGAAGAAAATGAAAGTGATCCATTTTTAGAGGATCTTGTTATAGGAACAACAAAAAATCTCGCTGAAATCGACAAGCATATAAGCGAAAATTTAGAAAAATGGACAATTGAACGTTTAGGGAATATTGACCGCTCGATTTTGAGAATGGCTACATATGAGATGATATTCTTAGAGGATGTTCCTTCTAGCGTTTCAATGGATGAAGCAATCGAGTTAGCCAAAAAGTTTGGTGATGATAATTCAAGTAAATTTATAAACAGCGTACTATCAAAAATTAAAAATAAATTGGAGCAAAATTAATTTTAGGAGGATTTGAAATGACTGCAAAAATTATTAGTGGAAAAGAAATAGCAACCAAGCTTAGAGAGGAAATGAAAGTAGAAGTAGAAAAACTTAAAGGTCAAGGAGTAACACCTGGATTAGCTGTAATTTTAGTTGGCGATGACCCTGCTTCTCATTCTTATGTAAAGGGTAAGAAAAAAGGCTGTGAAGAAGTTGGTATCTATAACCGTTCGATTGAAGTACCCGCTACTTTAACGGAAGAAGAACTTCTTGGAATGATCGATGAATTAAATAACGATGATTCCATTCATGGGATTTTAGTACAATTGCCTTTACCTGACCACATCGAGGAGAAAAAAGTAATTGAAAGAATTTCACCTGAAAAGGATGTTGATGGATTTCATCCGATTAATGTAGGTAGAATGATGACAGGTCAAAAAGCATTTCTTCCTTGTACACCTTTTGGGATTTTAAAAATGGTCCAATTGCAAAATATTGATATCGAAGGTAAGCATGTTGTAGTTGTGGGTCGCAGTAATATCGTTGGTAAACCGGTTGGTCAGCTATTTTTAAATGAAAATGCTACTGTTACATATTGTCATTCCAGAACAAAGAACCTTAAAGAAATTACAACTCAAGCTGATATTCTTATTGTTGCCGTAGGTAGAGCAAATTTCATTGGCAAGGAGCATATTAAAGAAGGCGCTGTTGTCATTGATGTCGGAGTAAATCGCCTGGAAACTGGAAAATTATGCGGGGATGTTATTTTTGATGAAGGGCTTGATGTAGCAAGCTTTATTACACCTGTACCAGGTGGTGTTGGTCCATTAACGATTACAATGCTTTTATACAATACAATTGAGTCAGCTAAACAAACTATTGGAGTTCGTTCATGACCGAGAGAAGATTTTTAACGGTTACGGCACTAACCCGCTATTTAAAGAGAAAGTTTGATACAGATCCCCATTTGCAAGAGATTTGGATTAAAGGAGAACTTTCTAATTTCAAATGGCATAGCCGGGGACATATGTATTTCACGTTGAAAGACGAAAATACCCGGATTCAAGGCGTTATGTTTGCTGGTGATAATCGTTATATTAAGTTTAAACCTGAAGACGGTATGAAGGTGCTCATTCGCGGTGAAGTAACCGTTTATGAAGCGTATGGCCAATATCAAATTTATGCTAAAGAAATGCAGCCTGATGGAGTTGGTAATCTTTATTTAGCCTATGAAGAATTGAAAAAAAGGCTAGAGCTTGAAGGGTTATTCGCCCAAGAAAAGAAAAAAATGATTCCTAAGTTTCCTGAGCGTATTGGTGTTATTACTTCGCCAACAGGTGCGGCAATTAGAGATATTTTAACAACGCTTAAAAGACGCTATCCCATTGCTAAGGTTACAATCCTCCCAGTATTAGTGCAAGGGGAACAGGCAGCAGCTTCAATAACAAAGGCAATTCAACATGCTAATCACGTTGGTGGTTTTGATGTAATTATTGCGGGACGTGGTGGTGGCTCCATTGAAGATCTCTGGCCGTTTAATGAAGAAATAGTGGCCAGGGCCATATTTGAATCAGTCATTCCAATTATCTCAGCAGTTGGTCATGAGACAGATTTTACAATTGCCGATTTTGTTGCTGATTTAAGAGCACCAACCCCAACAGCCGCAGCGGAATTAGCGGTTCCTCACCTTGAAGAACTGCAAGAAAGATTAGCGGTGACCAAGGGTAGAATGATCAGAGCCATGAATGAAAGATTAACTGTTCAGAAAAAGAACTTACAGCATTTGCAAAAGTCTTATGCATTCCGCTATCCAAGGCAGCTTGTCAATCAAAAGGAGCAAGAATTGGACAGATTGCTTGATAAGCTTTCTAAAGAAATGTCTCGCAAGCTTGAATCGAAAAAGGAAAAATTCATCCAGCTAAAAGCGAGATTAAGAAAATCCCATCCGGCTGGCCAAATTAGCCGCGAAAATGCACGATTAGAGCGGCTAATCCGGGGATTGGAACGGGCGACAATGAAACATATGAATGAAAAACGTTTGCAGCTGAGCAATACAGTGACAACGCTAAATGCCTTAAATCCGCTAAAAGTAATGGAGCGGGGTTATAGTCTTGTTTATAATGAAAAGCAAAAGCTCGTTAAATCGATTAACCAAATCGGTCCTGGTGATTCAATAAAGGTGCGCTTAACCGATGGCAATCTTGATTGTCAGGTGTGGGGTATAGAGGAGAGTGAAAATAAATGAGTGAACAAGAAAAATTAAGTTTTGAACAAGCAATGAGCGATCTCGAGGAAATTGTGGAAAAGCTTGAAGAAGGTGATGTACCTTTAGAAGCTGCGATTCTTTATTTCCAAAAAGGAATGAGCTTGTCAAAAATCTGTCATGATAAACTTCAGCAGGTAGAAAAACAAATGGAGCAAATTCTCGAAGAAGATGGAGAAATGAAACCATTTGTCTTAGAAGAAGATGGGGGAGAGGCATGACCGAATTATTAAAAAATTATTTAAAAGAAAAAAAACAATGGGTAGATACGATTATGCCATCCTATATTGAGAAGATCGAAGCTCCAGAGATTATAAAGGAGTCTATGATTTATTCCTTGAACGCTGGAGGTAAAAGAATTCGTCCCATTCTTTTATTTGCAACATTACAGGCCTTTGGAAAAGACGAAAAATTAGGTCTTGATGTCGCTTGTGCACTTGAAATGATACATACGTATTCTTTGATTCATGACGATTTGCCAAGTATGGATGATGATGACCTTCGCAGAGGAAAACCTACAAATCATAAGGTGTATGGTGAGGCGGTTGCGATTTTAGCGGGAGATGGATTGCTTACACATAGTTTTGAAATTATTGCTAAGTCAAAAGAACTTTCCGATTCGCTTAAGGCTAACATTATCGCGTTTCTAGCACAAGCTGCAGGACCTGGTGGTATGGTTGGTGGACAAGTAGCAGATTTGTTGGGTGAACATAAAGATTTAAATGTAGAGGAACTTGAATATATACATGAGCATAAAACCGGAAAACTCCTCAGATTTGCTGTCGTTGCTGGAGCAATCATTTCCGGAGCCTCTAAGGAGCAGCAAGAAAGTCTAGATCAATTTGCACGACATCTTGGCTTAGTTTTTCAAATTAAAGATGATATTTTAGACATTGAGGGAAATGAAGAGCAAATTGGTAAGCCAGTAGGCAGTGACGTAGGGAAAGATAAGAGCACATACCCGAAATTGCTAACATTAGAAGGGGCAAAGAAAAAGTGCAATGATCATCTTAATCAGGCAAAAGCGTGGTTAGAAAAAGCCAACGTTGATTCTGAGTTATTGCTAGAAATAGCAGATTATATTGTTAATCGTGATCATTGAGGATTTAACGGTTTTGTGATAAAATGAAAAGTAACAACTGGAGTGGTGCAGTATTCTAGTCAGTCTACTAATTCTGAAGGCGGGCCTAAAAATCCGCTAAAGGGCACATCGATGAAGTTCCTTGTGTTGGCTTGAGGCGCCCAGCCTTGGGTTGATGCTGGGAGTTAAGGTCGAAGGGCGATCCACAAAGGCATGTGGGCGTTGACCCTTCTTCCGCGGAGGCCCATTTTCGTAGGGTATTGTTAAATCATATTCCTATGGGATGGGGTATGAACCTGTATTTGCAAAGCGGGAAGCATTGCAAGCAGCGTAGCCTGCCTTGAGTGGAGTTAGAGGGGATTATGGTTAAATCATAAGGTTTTTCGAGTAGGCCGCTCAAGCTTTTTGAACATGTCCATATGAAATCTGCTCTGCAAAAGAGGCTAGGAATTAGTTAAAGGCTGTAGAGGAAAACTCCTAGACTGTTCACCATTGACATATACCGGGGATTATAGTGCGGACTAAGTGGTAATCCAGTCTAGCTGCTGGCGACACAGCTAAGGTAGGTTTAAAGGGAAACCGCCATTGTGGCAACACTTGGTACTTACTTGGGAAAACCTACTGGACCTAAGCCGCAGTTTTTACCTGATATATGACCACTCCTTATTCATACATAATAAGGTATATTTGATGAGATTCCTTGAAGGGGATTAAGATGTAAATGAAAGAACTATTACATAAATCGATACGTTTTAGCTTAGGTGTTGCCGTTATCACATTTGTGTTAGCGGCTATTTTTTCAATTATTTCCACTGTTATGCTAAGTGGTGTAAAATGGGGATTAGGCATGCTGCTTGTTTTACTGATTGTCCTAGTCGGCATTTTTTTTGATATACTAGGAATTGCATCAACAGCAGCAGACGAAACGCCATTTCATGCGATGGCTTCAAAGAAAGTCAACGGGTCGAAACAGGCTATATTAATAACAAGAAATGCTGATAAATTTGCTAACTTTTGTAATGATGTAATTGGGGATATTTCTGGTATTATCAGTGGAACTGCATCTGCACTTGTCATCATCCAAATCGCAACTGGATTTGGGTATAGCGAAGATTCAGCTTTTCAATATATAATATCAGTTGTGTTTACGAGTATTGTTGCTGCACTAACTGTTGGTGGAAAAGCATTTGGTAAAACTTTTGCGATGCGCTATTCAACCGAAATTATTTTTAGGGTTGGACAGCTTTTATTCCATCTTGAAAATAAATTCAAAATAACGCTTATCAAAGAACAGAATAAACGTAAAGCTAAGAGATGAAAGTGAGTTGCTATCATGAACCTAGAAAATATTAAAGACCCCAAGATGATCAAAAGTCTTTCCGAGGAACAATTAGAAAAGTTAGCTGAAGTTATTAGAAAATTTCTAGTTGAAAAGCTTTCTACAAGTGGTGGTCATTTAGGTCCAAATCTTGGAGTAGTAGAACTTACATTAGCCCTCCATAAAGTATTTGATAGCCCAAATGATAAATTTTTATGGGATGTTGGCCATCAATCATATGTTCATAAAATTGTTACTGGCCGTGCGAGCGGATTTGATACCCTTAGAAAATACAAAGGAATGTCAGGATTCCCTAAAATGAGTGAATCTGAACATGATGTCTGGGAGACCGGTCATAGTTCAACTTCACTTTCTGGAGCCATGGGAATGGCGATTGCCCGTGATTTAAAGGGAACGGATGAGAAAATAATTCCGATCATTGGCGATGGTGCTCTAACAGGCGGTATGGCTTTAGAAGCATTAAACCATATTGGTCATGAAAAAAAGGACATTATCGTTGTATTAAATGATAACGAGATGTCAATTGCCCCAAATGTTGGAGCAGTGCATAATATTTTAGGTAGGCTTCGAACTGCTGGAAAATACCAATGGGCCAAAGATGAATTAGAATATTTAATGAAAAGAATTCCGGCTATTGGCGGCAAGGTTGCACTAGCAGCAGAACGTATTAAAGATTCTCTGAAATACTTGCTTGTTTCCGGCGTCTTTTTTGAAGAATTAGGGTTTACTTATTTGGGTCCAGTTGATGGTCATAACTTTACTAATCTTATTGATACACTTCAATACGCAAAAAAGACAAAAGGTCCCGTACTAGTCCATGTTATAACTAAAAAAGGCAAAGGTTATAAACCAGCCGAAATGGATACTATCGGAAAATGGCATGGTGTTGGACCATATAAGATAGAATCAGGTGAAGGAATCCAACCGGTTTCTGCCGCTCCTGCTTGGAGTAAAGTAATCAGTGACGCTGTTTTAAAAATGGCAAGAAAGGACAATCGTGTTGTTGCGATTACACCTGCGATGCCAATGGGTTCTAAACTGATGGAATTTGCCAAGGAATTTCCTGAGCGCTTTTTTGATGTGGGGATAGCAGAACAGCATGCGATTACGATGGCGGCGGGTTTAGCTACACAAAAGTTTAAACCGTTTCTGGCGATTTATTCTACCTTTTTACAACGGGGCTACGACCAAGTAGTCCACGATGTCTGCAGACAAAAGCTAAATGTGTTTTTTGGAATTGACCGTGCCGGCTTGGTTGGTGCAGATGGGGAAACACACCAAGGTATTTATGATATTGCTTTTTTAAGGCATATCCCCAATATGGTGATTATGATGCCAAAAGATGAAAATGAAGGCCAACATATGGTTTATACGGCTGTTCAATATGACGATGGCCCAATTGCTCTTCGCTTTCCGCGTGGAAATGGTCTAGGTGTTCCGATGGATGATGAATTAAAGGAAATACCGATTGGTTCATGGGAAGTTTTAAAAGAAGGTAATGACGCAGCTATCCTTACTTTCGGAACAACAATTGAAATGGCGCTTGATGCGGCAAAAGCTCTCATGAAGATTGGTGTTAATGCAAAAGTTGTCAATGCCCGTTTCATTAAACCGCTTGATGAGAACATGCTGCATGCAATATTGCGGACAGGCATACCAATCCTTACAATAGAGGAAGCGGTGCTTCAAGGAGGTTTTGGCAGTGCTATTTTAGAATTTGCAAGTGAACATCAATATTATAATGCCAAAATTGACAGGATGGGTATTCCTGACCAATTCATTGAACACGGAAGCGTAACAAAGCTTTTGGAAGAGATAGACTTAACTACGGAAAAAGCAGTGGAAAAAGTGCAGAAGTTGCTTGAAAAACAAAGTATAAGAAAACAGCAAAGGGCTTGAAGGAATGAGCAATAAAAAAGAAAGAGTTGATATTTTACTCGTCGAAAAAGGCTTATGTGAAACAAGAGAAAAAGCAAAAAGAGCGATTATGGCGGGTCTTGTTTATACACCTGATGAACGGATTGATAAACCAGGTGTTAAAATCGAGGTAGATACACCTCTTGAACTTAAGGGTAAAGTGATGCCATATGTTTCAAGAGGCGGCCTGAAATTAGAAAAGGCAATCCAAGTATTTGACCTTAAGTTACAAGATAAAATTGTCTTGGATATCGGGGCATCTACTGGTGGATTTACGGATTGTTCGCTTCAAAATGGAGCAAAGCTTGTGTATGCCCTTGATGTGGGTTATAACCAGTTAGCTTGGAAGCTCCGTCAGGATGAACGGGTAGTGGTGATGGAAAGAACAAATTTCCGATATGTAACGCCAGATGATTTAACCCATGGATTACCTAATTTTTCAACCATTGATGTGTCATTTATTTCACTTAAATTAATCCTGCCTGTTCTAAAAACAATACTTGCAACTGGTGGAGATATCGTTTGTTTAGTAAAGCCGCAATTTGAAGCTGGTAAAGATGAAGTTGGGAAAAAGGGGATTGTCCGAGACAAGAAAATTCATAGTAAGGTTTTAGAGGACATCATTCATTTTGCTTCAGAATTAGGCTATAGTATTAAGAATGCGTCTTTCTCTCCGATCACAGGTGGTGAAGGAAACATCGAATTTTTATTACACCTAATTTGGAATGGTGACACCGAATTACAACAATCTTCAGTAATTGATGTTGCGGAAATTGTTCAGGATGCCCATAAAACACTTAAAGAAAATCATGAAAAAGGGTAACAAGCAAATGTTATCCTTTTTATTTTTGGAAAAATCGTTTAACATTATAATATGTATAAAAATGCAAAAAGATGGTGGTTTTTAAATGAACAAGGGACAACGACATATAAAAATTAGAGAAATTATCACAAACAATGATATAGAAACTCAAGATGAACTTGTCGAAATTTTAAAAAATCAAGGATACAATATAACGCAGGCAACTGTCTCAAGGGATATAAAGGAGTTACACCTTGTCAAAGTACCGATGGCAGATGGACGGTATAAGTATAGTTTGCCAGCTGACCAACGCTTTAATCCATTACAAAAATTGAAAAGATCGCTGATTGAAGCATTTGTAAAAATTGATTCAGCTGGATACCTTATCGTTATGAAAACGTTACCAGGAAATGCGATGTCGATAGCAGCTTTAATTGATCATTTAGATTGGGATGAAATAGTTGGAACGATTGGTGGAGACGACACAATCCTAATCATTTGTAGAACAGTAGAAGCAGCTGAAGAAATTTCAAATCGTTTTTTGGATATGCTCTAGTTGAAAGGGTGTATCTGATAAGGAGTGGGGAGAAAAATGTTAGCAGAAATGTCAATTAAAAATTTTGCGATAATTGAATCACTCTCAATTTCTTTCCAAAAAGGATTAACTGTATTAACTGGTGAAACAGGAGCTGGAAAATCAATTATAATTGATGCGATAAGCCTTGTTGCCGGAGGCAGGGGATCGTCCGAATTCGTACGGTATGGCTGTAATAAGGCCGAAATTGAAGGGTTATTTTTATTAGATAATGATGACCATCCTTGTATTGAAAAGGGCAAGGAGCTAGGTATCGACATATCGGATGGTATGGTTGTTTTACATAGGGATATATTAACGAGTGGAAAAAGTATTTGTAGGATCAATGGAAAGCTTGTTACGTTAGGAATTCTTCGTGAAATTGGCCGAACTTTAATCGATATCCATGGTCAGCATGAACATCAGGATTTAATGAATTCAGAACGTCATTTACCGCTGATTGATCAGTTCGATGAAAAACTAACTGCACCTGCTAGTGAGGAATATCAACGACTTTACGATCAATTTTTAAAGTTAAAAAAACAGCTGAAAGGATTAACAGAAAATGAGCAAAAAATGGCCCATCGTCTAGATTTAATCCAATTCCAATTAACAGAAATTAAAAATGCTGAGTTGGAACCAGGTGAGGAAGAATCATTAGTAAATGAAAAGAATCAGCTTTCAAATTTTGAAAAGATCCATACCTCCGTTACTAGAAGCTATAAAGCCTTATCCGGAGAACAGCAGGGCTTGGATTGGGTAGGATTTGCAATGAGTGAACTTGAGGATGTTTCATCATTAAATGATAAATTAAAAGTAATATACGAAAACATTTCAAACAGCTTTTATTTACTTGAAGAAGCAGCATCGTCTTTAAGAGACCAAGTTGATCTTTTAGAATTTGATCCTGAACGTCTTAACTTCATTGAAACTCGACTAAATGAAATTCGTTTTTTAAAGAAAAAATATGGACAAACCGTTGAAGACATTTTAGAATATGCTGCAAAAATTGAAGATGAAATCGATCAAATTCAAAATCGCGAAGTTCACTTAGACCGATTACGAAAAAACATCAAAGAGGTTCAAAATGACCTTCTATTAGAAGCGGAAAATTTATCGAATATCAGAAAGCAAATTGCTGAAAAATTAATAAGTGAAATTCATAAAGAATTAAAAGAACTGCATATGGCAAAGACAGTTTTCGATATTCAATTTGCTTTAACTGACCCACCCGAATTTTTATCGACTGGTATTGACAAAGTTGAATTTGTAATTTCAACTAACCCTGGAGAACCACTTAAGCCTTTGACAAAGATTGCTTCCGGGGGCGAATTATCAAGAATAATGCTGGCGTTGAAAAGCATTTTTTCCAAACACCAAGGAATAACTTCGATTATATTTGATGAAGTGGATACGGGGGTCAGTGGCCGGGTAGCCCAATCGATGGCAGAAAAGATATACAAAATAGCAAACGGTTCCCAAGTTCTGTGTATAACTCATCTGCCGCAGGTTGCTGCTATGGCGGATTCACATCTATTTATTTCCAAAGAAACAAAAGGGGATAGGACCGTTACATCTATTTCAGAATTAAAATTGGAGGATAAAGTAAAAGAAGTGGCTCGAATGATTTCCGGGGTTGAAATTACTGATCTAACAAAGCAACATGCAAGTGAATTGCTACAATTAGCGAATCAAATGAAGGTTGGATCACATAAGTAGATAACTTGTAAAGCTATCCAATCTAGGATAGCTTTTTTCCTTTTAAGAAGTTATAAATGACGGTGTAGAGGGCAAAATTATAACTGTAACCATATAAACATGCGTTATTATGGTGTGGGATTGGAGCGAGGAGAGTGAAATGATTGAAGCTAGATTGGATAAGAAAAATTGTAGGTTTAATTCTCCTTGTTCTTTTAATTGGTGTTGGCTTCCTAAAACCAATTCAAGAGTATGTTTCAATACCAAAAGAAATAACTCTTTTTGAAGGACAAGAAGCAAATGTAACATCATTACCAGTCTTTTCACAAACTAAAGAAAATGCCATTTATTCAATAGCTGAAAATGGCGAGAAAACGCTTTCTATAAAAGGAGAAGAAAGCGGTGAAGAGAATATGTTGTTAGAAATGGCAGATTTTCCAGTAAAAAATGTTGATATAAAAATCCTGCCTGATTTTAAAGTCCTACCAGGCGGTCAATCGATAGGTGTTAAATTAAATACACTTGGTGTTCTAGTCGTAGGCCATCACCTTATCGAAACAAAACAAGGTCCTAAATCTCCAGGTGAAGATGCAGGTATTAAGGTCGGAGATATTATTATGGAGATAAATAAAGAGCCAATTCAACAAATGAGTGATGTTACAGAATTTGTTGAAGAGGCAGGTAAAAATGGGAAAGTATTAAAATTAGTTGTTATGAGAGACGAAAAAAAGTTTGAAACAGAGTTGAAGCCGATAAAAGCAAAAAGTGAAGAAAAGTATCGAATGGGATTATTTATAAGAGATTCAGCTGCAGGAATAGGGACCATGACGTTTTACCATCCTGATTCCAAGAAATACGGAGCTCTTGGACACGTAATTTCCGATATGGATACGAAAAAGCCAATTGTTGTTCATGATGGACAAATTGTCCGATCTACCGTTACATCAATTGAAAAAGGTGCTAATGGAAGCCCAGGTGAAAAACTGGCACGCTTCTCTAATGAAAAAGATATAATTGGCAACATTAAAACAAATAGTCCGTTTGGTATATTTGGTGAATTATCAAAAGATATTAAAAACGGATTAATGGATACGCCACTGCCGATTGCTTTGTCAAGTGAGGTAAAAGAAGGCCCGGCAAAAATCCTAACAGTAGTTGGGGGAGACCAAGTGCAGGAATTCGATGTAGAAGTTGTCAGCTCGGTTCCGCAAAAATTTCCGGCCACTAAAGGGTTGGTAATTAAAATCACCGATCCTGTTCTACTTGAAAAAACGGGTGGAATTGTTCAGGGGATGAGTGGAAGTCCGATTATACAAGACGGGAAAATAATTGGAGCAGTAACACACGTTTTTGTGAACGACCCAACAAGCGGATATGGTGTTCATATTGAATGGATGCTAAATGAGGCAGGAATTAATATTTATGCAGATCCGGCAAAAGAAGAGGACAAAAAAGCGAGCTAAACAGCTCGCTTTTCGACATTTTTCGACAAAGTTCTATTTGGAGTATTGTCAAATATCATAAATAGTCGAAAAAGGGAGTAAAATGAAGGAATGTAAAGATAATGGTGAATTTTTATTATTTTTTTGAATTTTTAAAGGATTTTCCGTTGCATTGTCGAATCTTTCAGTTACAATGGAATTAAGGATTACGTAACTGAGGAGGAAATATTTGTGCAAAAAAAAATAAAGGTTTGTTTAGTGGATGATAATCGCGAATTAGTTTCGCTTTTAGAGGAGTACCTGTCCCATCAGGATGATATAGAAGTAATTGGTGTTGCTTATAATGGTCAGGAATGCTTGAATTTTTTAGAGGAACATGATCCGGACGTGCTTGTTTTAGATATTATTATGCCTCA
>JAENZK010000460.1 GCA_016841285.1 Guptibacillus hwajinpoensis
CTTCCACTTTTCTAATTCTCTCCTCCGTATTTTTATCAAAGAAATGAGCTTTATCCATATCTAAAAATAGTTTGATTTCTTGTCCAGCCTGTATCGCTGATTTTGAATCAATTCGAGCAAGGAGATCTTGGCCTTCGATTGATGAATATAGAATCCTTTCTGCCCCTGTTAGTTCAACAACATCAATGATTGCTTTAACGACGGTATCTGGTGATGCTTGTAAACGTTCAGGATCATCATTAATATTTTCCGGTCTGATTCCTACTACCACTTCTTTATTAACATACCCCTTATCCCGAAGTATTTTCATTCTTTGTTGGGGTACTTTTACCGATGTGTTACCAATCATAAATGTCCCATTTTCTTTTAGAAAACCATTAAAGAAATTCATAGCTGGAGATCCGATAAATCCACCAACAAAAATATTTTCCGGCCGATTGTAAACTTCCTCTGGTGATCCTACCTGCTGAATGAGACCGTCTTTTAAAACAACAATTCTTGTTGCCATTGTCATGGCTTCCGTTTGATCGTGTGTTACGTAAATCGTTGTCGTACCAAGCCGTTGGTGGAGCTTTAATATTTCCGAACGCATCTGAACACGCAGTTTTGCATCTAAGTTGGAAAGGGGTTCATCCATTAAGAATACTTGTGCATCACGGACAATCGCCCGCCCTAAGGCAACCCGTTGGCGCTGACCACCAGATAGTGCCTTTGGTTTTCGATCAAGGTATTCCTCCAACCCTAAAATAGCAGCTGCTTCATTAACACGGCGGTCAATGTCCGCCTTATTGATTTTTCTTAATTTCAACCCAAAAGCCATATTATCATAGACATTCATATGTGGATATAAAGCATAGTTTTGGAAAACCATCGCGATGTCCCGCTCTTTTGGGGCCACGTTATTCACTAGCTTTTCATTTATATAAAGATGGCCATCTGTTATTTCTTCAAGACCGGCAATCATTCTTAAAATCGTTGACTTCCCGCAGCCTGAGGGCCCTACAAAAACGATGAATTCCTTATCCTGAATATGCAAATTAAAATCTTTAACAACAGTCACATTTTTGTTATAGGTCTTGTCAATATGCTCTAAACGTATATCTGCCATAGGAACCCCTCCATTCATCATCCTATTACTTGACTAGGCATTAGCATAATAACCTTTTAAAATCTCTTCAAATATTAGTTCGTCAGTTCCTTCAACAACATAATCGGCTTTTTTAAAGGTCTCTTTCTTGCCAACCCCTATTGCATACATGCCAGATGCTTTGATCGCCTCCACACCAGCACCTGCATCTTCAATCCCAATACAGGCCTCTGCTTTAACGTCTAAAAGCTTGGCAGCGGTTAAAAAGATTTCTGGATCAGGCTTTCCGTTTTGAACTGTTTTCGCATCAACGATCACTTCAAATTTATTTTCAAGCCTTAATGCTTTGATTACCGTACCTGCATTTTTACTAGCAGAGGCCAAGGCTAGCTTCATTTTATTTTTTTTACAATCAGCAATGAATTGTTTAATACCAGGTAAAATATCATCCGGTGTTAATTTTTCAATCAGTTGGATATACTTCTTATTTTTTTCTTCAGCCAACTCCATTTTTTCAGATTCAGAAAAGTCATTTTGTCTGTTGCCATGAATCAAAATTTTCTCTAACGATTCCATGCGTGAAATCCCTTTTAATTCCTCGTTAAATTCCCTATTAAAAGGAATATTTAATTTGGCTACGAGCCCTTTCCATGCTTGATAATGAAATTCAGCCGTATCAGTAATAACACCATCTAAATCAAAAATAATGGCTTGAAGTTGTGTTCTTTTCAAAACGGGCTGGTCTACTTGTAAAAGAATTTCCTGGCCGTAGAGCTTTAATGGTAAAGCCTCTCCACCAAGTAATGTTAACTGGACCTGGTATTGCTCAATCACAACTTCCAGTTTGCGGTTTTGATATCGTAATCGGAAAACGAGTTTCTGCCATTGCTTTGGAATTTTCGGCTCTAATGAAAGACCGGTTTCTTTAATCCGCAACCCCGCAAATCCAAAAACAATCGCCATCCAGGCACCGCCCATATTGGCCATATGAAGACCGTCTTTCGTGTTTCTATGGGTATTATCAAGATCAAGGCGAGCTGTTTCTATAAAATAATCATAGGCTTTCTCGTGATAACCAATTTTTGAAGCCATAATACTGAAAATACAGGATGACAATGAAGAATCATGGGTTGTTATTTTTTCATAATAATCGTAGGAGTTTTTAATTGTCTTAAAATCCTGTTCATCCTCTAGTAAAAAATGGGCCAACACGGTATCCGCCTGTTTACAAACTTGATAGCGGTATAGTGTTAAAGGATGATA
>JAENZK010000040.1 GCA_016841285.1 Guptibacillus hwajinpoensis
AAACTTCAGTAGTCTCGCGAAAAATAACCAAGTCGGCTTCCTCAACTACAATTGTTATCCCTGTCAGTGTCTTTGCCGGGCGAACATTTGCATATAAATCAAAATAATGGCGTAATTCTCCACTTGGATTCCGTTTTGCCTTATGTTCCTTGGGGTAAGAAGAAGAGTCATGTGGTCCCAGTATCCAACCATGCGTTTCTGCCAATGCATCCTTTACAATTTGTGGCATTGGCTCCCCATACTTTTCAATTGCTTCCCATCCCATGGGTAATTCTATAAATTCAAATTTCGTTGTTCCCTCTTGCTTCGCTGCGGCATTCAATACTTCAACTGTCGCTTTTGTAATTTCTGTTCCGATTCCATCCCCATATAAAACCCCAATTTGATAATTAGTCATATATAATGTGGTTTCTCCTTCCGACTATGAAAAACCCCGCAGATTTTATTCTACGGGACCTTCTCCATAATCTTTTTATTAAATTTATGTCGCTTGTTTGTTTGGTAACCATAGGGAAAGTTCCGGGAATGCCATAACTAGAATCATATAGATTATCATTACTATAATAAACGGAAAGGTTCCTTTAAATACCTCATCTAGTTTTGATTTCGCCACTCCACCAATTACGAATAGGTTCAAACCTACTGGAGGTGTTATTTGCGCAATTTCCATATTGATAATCATGACAATTGCAAAGTGAATCGGATTAATACCTAATGTAATCATAATTGGTAATAGTAACGGGAGTGTTATTAGCATAATAGAAGATGACTCTAAGAACATACCCAAAATAAAGAATAGAATTGCTGTTAAGACGAAGAATAAAACTATATTTAAACCATCCATTGCCAACATTTTTTCAGCTAGCATTTGTGGAATTTGCTCTTGTGTCATAAACAACGAGAATGTCATTGCACCTGCGATGATTAGCATAATCATGGAAGTGACACCAATACTCTCATTGATAATTTCCTTCCATTTCTGAAGGGATCTCTCTTTATATACAAAAACAGAGATAATAACTGCATATACAGCTGATACAATAGATGCTTCAGTTGGTGTTGTTATACCAGTGTAGATACATCCTAAAATTAAGACTGGCAAAAATGCGCCTGGGATTGCTTTCTTAGAAGTTCTAATTCTTTCAGCCATGCTTGCTTTTTCTAATTTTCCGTATCCCTTAATACGGGCATAAATAATTGCATAGATAATAAGACTCAAAGTTAGGCCTAGACCTGGAATAACCCCAGCCATAAAAAGAGCACCAATTGACTGTTCCGTTACAACACCGTAAACGATTAAAGGAATACTAGGAGGGATTAAAATACCTAATGTACCTGAGGACGCAACTAGACCCATTGAATACCTTTTGCTATATCCTGCATTTACCATTGCTGGAATCATAATAGATCCAATCGCAGCAGCTGTCGCAGGGCTTGATCCACTTATCGCTGCAAATAACATACAAGCCAGTATGGTAACAACAGATAAACCACCAGAAATATGACCAATCCAAGACTTTAATGATTCAATTAAATATTTAGCAATTCCACCTTTAGCAATAATAGTACCTGCTAAAACGAATCCGGGAATAGCCATTAATGTAATATGGTTTAAACTTGTAAATATTTTTTGTGGAATTGTCCACAATGCAAAACTTCCATCGATCGCGAACATAAACGTTGTCGCAGCTAACAAAGCAACCGCAATAGGAACCCTTAGTAGAAGCAGGACCGCAAATGTACCAAATAGCATTGTTGTTTCCATCTTAATGTCCTCCTTCTATACTTTCATTATTAATAACCTTCTTTAGTCTTTCAATAAAGCGAATCAAGAACATGAATCCAGAAATAGGTAATACTAGATAATAAATCCAATACGGTGTCCGTGTGTCCATTGTTACTTGTCCACTTTCAAAATTATGAAGGACTAACTCTGCACCATAGTAAACTAAGAAAATACAGAAACCCATACCTACTATGTTTGCGAAAATATCAACAGCTTTTTGAATTTTTTTTGGAAGGAGAGTATAAAAAATATCCACAGCGATATGGTGGTTATCACGAAGTGCAACAGATAATCCTAATAAAATTCCCCATACAACTATGATACTAGCCGTTTCATTAATCCAAGATGTCGGATTATTGAAAATATAACGCATGATAACTTCATAAAACATTAATAATAAACCAACGATAAAAAATAGACTCGAAGTGAAATCTTCGAAAAAAGTATAGATTTTTTTAATGACAGCCAATGCCTTTGCCCCCTTTGCTAAAAGTTTCTAGGTGTCGCGCTTTGAACATGGATTACTAAAAAAGAGAGTAAACTCTCTTTTTTAGTTTCCTGCTTCAATTGCTTTAGTAATAATTTCTTGATTCATAGTCCCTGCCCACTTATCAAAAACAGGTTGGGTCGCTTGTCTAAATGCATCTTTTTGCTCATCTGTTAATTCTGTAATAGTCATCTTGCCTTCACTCTTAATTTTTTCGATAGATTCAGTTTCAAGTTTTTCTACCTGTTTTCTTCCTTCTTCAGTTGCACCTGCCATTGCTTCCGTTAACAAATCTTGCGTTTCTTGGTTCAATCCATCCCACCATTGCTTGTTCGTAACAACTGCATATTCAGATCTTGCATGGCCAGTAAATGTTAAATTATTTTGTACTTCACCGTATTTTTGTGTCTCGATATTGACGATACTATTTTCCTGACCATCAATTGTACCTAACTGAAGGGATTGATAAACTTCATTGAAAGCAATTTTTGTTGAAGCAGCACCCATAGCATCATATACTTCACCTATAATTTGACCACCATGTGTACGGATTTTTAAACCTTTAAGATCACTTGGATCATCAACAGCTACTTTATTATTAGTGACGTGCTTGAATCCATTCGGCCAAAAAGCAAGACCTTTCATGCCATACTCATCTAATGCTGAAAGTAGTTGTTGACCACCTTCTCCATCTTCAAAGGCACGAAGATGTGCTTCATCATTAAACATAAACGGTAAATCAAAGATTTCAAATGTTTCTTCAAAACCGCTTAATTTAGCAGCTGAAGGGATGATAATCTGTACATTGCCTGCTTGAACTGCTTCAAGTTCATCATGGTCACCATATAGCTGGCCTGACGGGAAGACCTTAACTTCAATTTTGCCGTCACTCTTTTCTTCTACTAATTCTTTAAATTTATTAGCAGCAAGTCCTTTAGGAGTATTATCTGCTGCAACGTGTGAAAGTTTAATTTCAAGTTCTTGAATGCCTGCGTCTGCAGTTCCCACTTTAGCGGCCCCTGTAGAACTAGCTTCATTACCTCCACATCCTGCTAACGGAAATAGTAGTGCTAATGAAAGCAACGACATTTTCGCTATATTCATTATTTTATTATTCTTAGTGTAAACCCTTTCAATTCCTCTCAACTTAGTTCTCCCCTTTACTTAAAATTACAAATTTTTAAAATTTACTACAAACTGATTTTATCACCGCTTGTACCATAACAAAAATACTAGTTCTTTATCTGTTGCCATAAAAATTTTTAATGACTGATTCTTTGGCATATTTGTAATGTTACAACATCTTAACTTCTTCTATTCTTTCAATCGAAAATTTCGCAGCATTTTCTCCTGCGATCCTACCAAAGACAGAACCAGCTATTAGCCCCGAACCACCTGGGTAATTAAAGTAAAAGAGACCTCCCACCAGTTCCCCCGCAGCATATAATCCTGAAATTGGTCTTTCAAAAGTATTTATTACTTCACTTTTCTCGTTAATTCTTACCCCACCGTACGTAAAGGTAATACCACTAGTAACCTTATACGCTTCAAAAGGCCCTTCATCAATTGTATTTGCCCAGTTAGTTTTAGGAACCTCAAGCCCAACTGTTCCTCGTCCGTCCCTTATATTTGGGTTAAATGGAACCTCTAATTGAACAGCTTCATTATAATTTTTGATATATTCCAAAAAGCCTGCAGAATCAACACCATCTAATTTTTGTGCTAACTTCTCAATTGTTTTAGCCTTTACTTTAGACACATGCTTAATCCGGTATTCATCTCTCAATAAGTGGACAACTTTCTGATCGAATATTTGCCACGCAAATTGTCCTGGCTGTTCCAAAATCACCCTCCCATACTTTGCATGAGTATAGTTTCGAAAATCTGCCCCTTCATCAATAAATCTTTGCCCTGATGCATTTACCATAATTCCAAACGGATAACTATGCTTTTGAAAACCATCACCTATTGTCAAGTCACCAAACTCTGGCGCACTAAAGTCCCAACTAACTGCATGACAACCGGACCAATGGCCGTAGGATCTTGCTCCAACTGCTAGGGCCATCTGAATTCCCTCACCTGTGTTATAACGGGTTCCACGAACCTTTGCTAACTCCCATCCTGCGCCTAAGTAGCGTGTTCTCATTTCGGTATTCGCTTGGAATCCACCTGATGCCAAGACGACTGCCTTACCTTTTATCTTCACTGTTTTTCCCTTTATTTTTAGTTCAACTCCATATATAGTGTCATCGTTATGTAATATTGAAGTTGCTTCAGCACCATATAAAACTTTTATTCCTTCTTCTTCAGCAGTTTTATGAAGAGTTTGTATTAACTTAGGTCCTCCTCCAACAACCTCAACTACTAATCCACCCCAGAACGTAAATTTCCCATTTACCTTAAAAGCCTGTCGACCATAGATCGGGACAAATCTAATCTTTTTTGAACGCAGCCACACCATTGCATTTAAGCTTTCATTGACTAGTATGTTTGCTAGATTCATATCTGTGCGGGATTGTGTAACCCTGGTCATATCTTCTAGAAAATGTTCTTTCGAATAGGTTCCAAAGTCTGAGTTCGCTACCTCTTCTTTAGTAAGATTTGGAACAACTTTTAATAAATCCTCTATTCCATTATAAGCAAAGCGCATAGTACCTGCAGAAAATGCGCTGTTGCCTCCCCGTTTCTTGCCAGGAGCTTTTTCTAATACAATTACATCTGCACCATTTTCTCTCGCAGACAATGCTGCACACATGCCCGCATTACCAGCACCGATTACAATCACATCTGTCTCATATAAATAATTTTCAGACATATATTCCCTCCTTAGATTATTTAATATGACCTTCCTTCTATCCTATTAAAAATTCATAAATAAATAAAATATCATTGTTTTATATAATTCGATAAAAAATTTTTATTGAATTATATAATATATTGTTTTACATTTTAAATTAATAAAATAATTCTTTATTTTTCGAAAAGGGAGGAAAAAGCTTTGGATGAAAAAGATTGGAATATTTTGCAGACATTATATGAAGAACGAAATATAACAAAAGCAGCCCAACGACTATACACTTCTCAACCATCCCTCACATATAGGATTCAACAACTCGAAAAGGAATTTGATGCTACAATCATTTCTCGGGGGCAGAAAGGTGTTGAATTCACAGTGCAGGGTGAGTATCTCGTTCAATATTCAAAAGAAATGCTTATGCAACTACAAAAAGCAAAGGAGTATATCCTAAATTTAGAAGATATTATTAAAGGGACATTAAGGCTTGGTGTTTCCGGGATGTTCGCTCGTTATGAATTGCCCTTCATTATGAAAAATTTTCTTTACCGATACCCAAATGTCGATATTAATTTAAAAACCGGGTGGAGTTCTGAAATAAATCAAATGCTCCATAAAGAAGAAGTACATCTCGGAATTGTTCGTGGAGATTATAATTGGCAAGGAAAAAAGGTTTTATTTCGTGAGGAAAAAATTTGCATTGCATCGATAAATCCAATAGACTTCGATGAATTACCTACACTTTCAAGAATAAATTATCAAACGGACCCGTCTTTAAAAAGCCTTATTGATAACTGGTGGCAGGAAAAGTATAAAGTTCCACCAAGAATTTCAATGGAGGTTGATAGGATAGATACCTGTAAACAAATGGTTTTGAACGGACTCGGATATGCCATTTTTCCAAGTATTTGTGTGAAGGAGGAAGAACCTCTTTACATGGCTCCTATTATAACCAGTGATAATAAGCCACTACTAAGAAAAACATGGATTATCTATCGAGAAAACACGTTACAATTAGCATATGTTAAAGCTTTTATTGACTTTTTATGTGATTATTGCGATTCGAATTAAAGAAAAGAAGGAATCATGGGGATTCCTTCTTTTCTTAAAAACTCTATTATAATAAATCCTTTGGGGTAAGGACAGGAAAACCAATGTATTAGTTTTTACTTGCAACTCCACCAGCAACTGCAATAGTCTTTTTAGCAGGTTTCGCTTTTTGAGCTGTTTCTGCCTCATGTGCTACTCTTTCTTCTTGCGCAAAATTAACAAGCGCTAAGTAACGATAGACAAAATGTGAGAATTTAGTATAAGGTGCTGTGAAGAATAATGCAGCAACACTACCTAAATGGATAGCCAATAAAACACCCATCGCTGCAGAATCACGGAATATTAATAATACCATTCCAGTAAATGCAACAGTTAGCAGCGCAACAGTAAAAGCCGATCCTGTCTTAACTGAACGCTCATCATTAACCTCTTTATCACTCTTTAATTTAAGATATAGTAGTCCTGAAGTTCCTATAATAAGCCCAATTCCACCTACAATCCCTAAAATAACTACAGGATGATACACAGGATATGGTGCTGGAATGTGTAATACATGTGCATAAAATGCTGCTAATGTTGTTGATGCAAAATTAAGCAAGAAACCATAACCTAAAAGATGATGATATATTCTGCGGGCTTTAGCTGGCTCTTCACTAGGATACGTACAACCCGCTCCCTCTCCATCTAAAAACTTAAGGCTTAATGCATATTTTGTTGCAGTCTTGATGTCTTGGATTGATACTTTTTCAGCTTTTGAAGATCTGATATCACGCCAATATTTGCTCGCACCAATAGCCCATCCTAAAACCATCCATAAACCTAAAACACTAAAAATACCAATCATCAAAGTTTCAGGAAAAATCTGATAGAACGATCCTTCACCTGTATACTTCTGAAAAACACCAGAAACGCCATTTTTAGCAAAAATACCGCCCAACATGACCACAATAAATAAAATGAAAACAAGCCAGAATCCAGCTACCTTTTCTCCCAATGCTTTTCCCCACGATCCAGGCCAAGCATACTTACGATATGTTTCCTCACGTAAACCGGCAAACAACTGAGGCGGATTTATTCCAAACTCGTGTGGAGTTGTAAACGGACATGCATAATAACAATCACGGCAATCATGGCACAAATTTGCTAAATAAGTCATGTCGTTATCGGTGAAATCTCTACGCCATTCTATTGCTCGCCATACCGCACAATAGCCTTCGCAATAGCGGCAAGCGTTACATAATTCCATTTGGCGTTTTCCATCTTCCATTAAATCTAAATCTTTAGACTCATTAGATTGCATTCGCTGCTACCTCCCCTGCTATTCTTCCCATACTAGCTCCCATTGTAAGACCAAATCCGGCTAAATATCCACGTCTAAGTACGTTTCCAGCAGCAATCTCTCCGCATGCAAACATATTTTTTGTAACACTTCCATCATCCATGACCATTCTTGCTTCCTCAGTCACTTTCACTGCAAGATATGTGAACGTAATTCCCGTTTTAAGTGGATAAGCATAAAACGGACCCTTTTCAATTTTTAATGCCCAGTGACTCTTTTGTGGTGTTAGACCCTCTGTTTTACAATCGTCTAATTCCGCAGGATTAAAATTTCCAGGACGGCATGCATTATTGAAATCTTTCACAGTTTTCTCCACAGCCTCCGGATTAAGACCTAGCTTCCCGGCTAATTCTTTAATTGTTGGTGCTTCAACAGGTTTCCAAACGGAAGGCAAGAATCTCATTCGGGCTTCGCTATCAATGATAGAGTAGGCAACTTGATCAGGTTGTCTAGCTATCAGTCCACCCCAAATCGCATAACGTTTTGGCCAGAAGTCTTCTCCCTCATCATAGAATCTTTCACCATTCTTGTTAACAACAATTCCAAACGGTACACTATCAAGACGAGTTACGATACCACCATCAAATTTAGGTGCTCTACCATCAACGGCTACTGCGTGGAATGCATCCCTTTCACCCACTTGGGCAGCACCTTTATCCAATAGCATTTCAAGAACATTACCTGTATTATATGGGGTTCCACGGATAATGAAGTTTTCAGCAGCTTCACCCCAATAGCGCTTATGCCATTCAATATTTGCTTCAAAACCACCACAAGCAAAAATAATCGCTTTCGCTTTGATTATTACTACTTTATTATCAATAAGTACCTTCGCAGCCTTGAACTCATTGTTTTCTATAACCACATCTTCAAGCTTTGCATCGTACAGGACTTCTACGCCTTTTTTCTTGGCTGTCTGATAATAAGAATTCATTACAGCCTTACCACCGCCAAGCTGAAATATATTCGTTCTGCCTAAATGAAGTGTTCCGGAAAGTGTTGGTTGCCAACGTATCCCCTGACTCTCTAACCAATCAGGAAGTTCCGCCGATTTTCTTACTATTAATCTAGCAAGACTTTCATTTATTTCTCCCCCGGCCACACGTTTTAAATCGTCCAAAAATTCTTCTTCAGTATATTGTCCCTGCATATACTCGCTTTCCTCCAAGTGCATACATCTATAGTCGCGAGTAAGTCTGCTATTTCCTCCACGGTAAAAGTGAGGAGCACGTTCAATCACTAGCACTTTTGCACCACGGTCACAGGCTGACAGTGCAGCTGCCATAGCGGCGTTCCCGCCACCGACTACTAAAACTTCTGTTTCCATATATATTAGGGCTCCTTTCAAGCTGAATAATTCTCTTGAAATAAGGATAATATATATTAATCAATAAAAGAAATATCAATAATTTATATATGTTCATAGAATTATTTTATGGAGATTACTGTTAACAATCACCTTTAACCCAACACTTACTATACTTACATAAAACAAAAAAAATCTTTACGAAACAATTTATTAGTGCTAAAATTTCTTTTATGTTTTTAAAATATAATTAAATACTAGTTTGCGATGAAGGCTATGGATAACACTATAGTTGGAGCGGCTTCTGGAGAGACTGTACAGTGTACAGCGCCGAAGGATTCACAATCTCAGGCAAAAGAACAGAAGAGTAACGACAATAAAATTGTTATTCTGCTATTCTATGAGATTGGATATTTCCAATCTCATTTTTTGTACTATCATAATTTTTTTATGATTTGTAGATAGTATAAGAAAAGACATCGTCATTTGCCATTGTGGGCAAATAACGTGTTTTTCTAATTGCCTCATGTCCTTGTGAATAATATTAGTATCTACAGGGGGCGCAAAAAATTGGCTACAAAGGAATTAAAACGAGATTTAAAAAATCGACATGTCCAGCTTATTGCAATTGGGGGCACGATCGGTACAGGTTTATTTTTAGGATCAGGGAAATCAATACAACTGGCTGGTCCATCGATAATCTTTACTTATTTACTAGTAGGAATTTCTTTATTTTTTGTTATGAGAGCTTTAGGAGAATTGCTTTTATCTAATTCTGGTTATACATCTTTCACTGACTTTGCCAGTGACTATATCGGACCTTGGGCTGGCTTTGTAACTGGCTGGACCTACTGGTTCTGCTGGATTATGACCGCTATGGCCGATATTATTGCTGTTGGGGTCTATATGCAGTATTGGTTTGATATCCCGCAATGGGTGCCTGCTCTTATATGTCTTGTTATTTTATTAGGATTAAATTTGCTTACAGTAAAGCTATTTGGTGAATTAGAATTTTGGTTTGCAATTATAAAGGTGATCACAATTATTGCCCTCATTATTGTTGGAATTGTCTTGTTGGTTATTGGCTTTCAGACCCATTCTGGGACAGTTTCAGTCACAAACCTATGGAGCCACGGCGGTATGTTCCCACACGGGGTATCCGGCTTCTTATTCTCCTTACAAATGGTGGTCTTTGCTTTTGTAGGTGTGGAGTTGGTTGGGGTTTCAGCTGCAGAAACAGCTAATCCTCAGAAAAACATACCATCAGCTATTAATAAAATTCCTATACGGATTCTTCTTTTCTATGTTGGTGCTCTTTTCGTCATTCTGTGTATTAATCCTTGGGACAAATTAAGTGCATCAAGCAGCCCATTTGTAGAAGTGTTTTCATTGATTGGCATCCCAGTAGCAGCAGGTATTATCAACTTCGTCGTATTGACATCTGCTGCCTCAGCGTGCAATAGTGGTTTATTTTCTACGAGCAGAATTTTATATAATTTAAGTTCTAACAAGTTAGCACATCACAAATTTTCAATTTTAAACAAGAATCATGTGCCAAGCAATGCGTTAGTTACATCAGCTGTCGTTCTTTCCGTAGGGGCTCTATTGAGCAAGGTGGTACCGGAACAGGCCTTTACGATCGTGACAACAATCAGTGCAATCTGTTTCATTTGGGTATGGAGTATCATCTTGATCTCACATATCCGTTACTCAAAAAAACGACCGGATTTACGATCGAAATCAACCTTTAAAGCACCATTAACACCGTTTATCAATTATGTTGTCTTAACTTTATTTATATTTATTTTAATAGTTATGTTATTTGCAGTGGATACAAGAGTCCCTCTATTGTTAACACCAATTTGGTTTATTCTGTTAACATTAATCTATAAGTCTTTGAAAAAATAATTAAAAAATTTAAACAAAACTATTGACGAATAATTTAAAGTTTTGCTAATATACCATTAAACAAGAAAATCAATGACGAGAAGAGTAAGATAAAATCCCCGTTCCACAGAGAGTCGATGCTTGGTGAAAATCGACGTTCAGGCTTTATCCGAAAATCATCTCTGAGATGCAAGGCTGAAAAGAGTAAGCCTTGACGGGTTGTCCGCCGTTACGATGGAACACGTATGATGGTACGTTGACTGAGTGCCGTATATTTTTTTATATGCGGAATAAGGGTGGTAACGCGAGCACAAACTCGTCCCTATTTTAGGGACGAGTTTTTTTGTTTTTCAAAAATAATAAAAGGAGAGATTGTGATGAAAAAACTGGATACTTTATTTATCGGATTTATGCTATTTTCAATGTTCTTTGGAGCTGGAAACCTAATTTTCCCACCAGTACTTGGTGCAAGTTCCGGAGTGAATTACTGGCTGGCAATGGCTGGATTTATCGTAACAGGAGTCGGTCTTCCTTTCATCGTTCTTTTCGCAATTTCATTAGTTAAGGGTGGCGTTCAAACAATTGGAAATCGGGTACACCCTGTTTTTAGTACCGTGTTTACGGTTGCCGTTTATTTATGTATCGGACCATTCCTAGCCATTCCTAGAAATGCAAACGTAGCTTTCGAAATGGGCGTTTCCCCTTATATGGGCGGGGCAATGAACAAGACAGTAGTATTATTAATGTTTTCAGTAGTATTTTTCGCACTTGTCTATTTGGTTAGTCTAAACCCTACTAAAATGGAAAAATATATGGGACGTTTTATAACTCCAACTCTACTGCTAGCAATGGTTGTATTATGTGTAGTCGGCTTTGTTAAACTTGATTCACCATTTCAACAACCAACAGAGCAATATGTATCAGGTACTTTTTTTACTGGATTTCTAGAAGGATATAATACGATGGATGCACTTGCTGCTTTAGCTTTCGGTATTGTAATCCTTACCGCAATCAAAAAACGTGGTGTAAAAGATAGTAAACAATTACGAAACTATACTCTTAAAGCAAGTCTAATTGCAGGACTTTTACTTTCAATGCTCTATGTTAGCCTTGGTGTAATGGGTGCAAGAATGGCAGGAACAGGAACATTTGAAAATGGCACGGAAATTCTTTCTGCTGCTGCTACTCTATTACTAGGTCAAAATGGTACGGTATTACTTGGCTTGATTTTTACTCTTGCTTGTTTCACGACAGTTGTTGGATTAACTACAGCATGTGGCCATTATTTTTCAGAGTTAATTCCGAAAGCTAATTATAAAACTATTGTTTTAGTTGTAACATTGGTTGGTTTTACTTTATCAAATTTAGGCTTAAATCAAATCTTGAAAGTGTCTGTGCCATTTTTAGTTACAGCTTATCCGTTAACTATTGTATTAATCACATTAACTTTTTTTAGCCGCTATTATAGAAGCCAACGAAAAGTATATGGTAGTGCCATGTTGTTTACTGGAGTTTTTGCCGTGATGGGAGGATTAAATGCTTTTGGCCTCGATCTTGGGCCATTGCAAACAATGAAAGAAATGCTTCCTCTTTCCTCTGTAGGACTTGAATGGGTTGTTCCTGCTCTAGTTGGTACAGGCGTTGGTTTGGTATTGGATAGAGTTTGGGCGAAACCTCAGGTTGTTGAAAATTTAGAGATGAAAGTTTCTTAAATTAATAAAGAAAAAGAACGATTTTCTTAGACAATAACCTCTGGAAATCGTTCTTTTTAATTTAGTTCTATTTACGTGCTTATATTATTATTTTAAAATATAAGCATATTACAGCAAGGAAGGTTTAATAATGGCAAAATTGCGTTTACGGACGAATCATAAAACAATACAATTCTTAGGTACACTTGTAATCGCAAGCATCGGCGGTGCCATTTTCAACCTAATTGGATTACCTATACCTTGGTTATTGGGTTCGATGACGGCTATTTTAATTACATCTCGCTTCCGGTCAGTTCAATTTTTAACATGGCCAAGATGGTTTAGAGATGCGGGATTAATCATCGTTGGTTATTCAATTGGTTTATCCTTTACCCAAAGCTCTCTCCTACAAATGATCGGCAAACTTCCTTCCATGCTTCTGATGACCTTGACAATCACCATCATCGCGGCGATTGGTGCTTACTTTGTTTCTAGACTTTCAGGGGTAGATTACCCCACTGTTTTAACTGGGAGTATTCCTGGTGGACTTTCTCAAATGATTATTTTTGCTGAAGAGGTTAAAGGTATTGATATAACGACAGTTACCTTCTTTCAGGTTACAAGAATGCTCATGATTGTAATTTTTGTTCCATTGCTTATTTTCTCTCCTTTATTTCCTACGGGAGAATCTCCAATAAAATCTGGAACACTTCTAAATGAAGTACCACTTAAGGAACTTCCAGTTATTTTACTTGTTTTCTTTTTGATCCTATCTTTTATTTTTGCCAAAATAGGAAAAAAGCTTAAGTTACCGACTGCCTATCTAGTAGGCCCTATTTTGGGGACAGCATTTCTAAATGTGTTAGGATTGGGTGGGCCAGCAGTCCCTTCTTCATTATTAGATCTTTCCCAATTAATGATTGGAGGGTATATTGGATTATTATTGAAACCAGAAAAACTGCAAAACAAAGCAAAAATTATTCCACTTGCTCTTCTAAATGGGCTTGTAATGGTTGGTGCTTCTATTTCCCTTAGCTTTATTTTTGTACACTATTACCAATTTTCACTGGTGACAGCCTTCTTAAGTTTAGCTCCCGGTGGAATGGAACAAATGGGCATCATTGCTCATGAAGTAAACGCAGACCTATCTATGGTAACCGGCTATCAGTTGTTCAGAGTGTTTTTCATCTATTTCGCCGTACCACCAATACTGAAATGGATTTTAATACAAAATAACCGAAGAACGCAAAAACAGGACAAAGTGTCGGGTTCTTTGTCCCATAATACCCAAAGTAGAAGAGGCTAACCAAAGCAGGTCAGCCTCTTTTTAAAATGAAAAAGGTGAAATTAAAACCAATTGGATGGTTGCATATACCTCTTCTCATTGTATGGGACTCCTACGATTTATTCCGGTGTATTGCGCAATAAATCAAAATATCCACATAGACAACCCTAATAGACAATCTTTAATTTAAGTGCTACTTTTTATAAGGAAGGTCTAGTTGGGAGTGTTAACTTTGTTTCGTCGAATTTATTATATTGAGCCGCTAATCATGCTGGCTACCTTAATAAGATGGTTTGTTTTATCTGCAATAACAGGAGCAATTGTCGGAACTGGGACAAGTTTGTTTTTATATGCTCTGCATTTCTTTTTAGGAAAAACAGTCCATATTCCTCTTTGGGTTCAAATGATCCTACTACCCATTGGCGGAATCATTAATGGTCTCATTATTCATTACGGTTACCGAAATGCATCGAAAACGAATAAAGACTCCGTCATTGCTGCCGTTCATGAGCAATCAGGTATAATGCCATATAAAACCTTACCACTTAAACCAATAGCTGCTATTATTACTTTAAGTTCTGGCGGTTCAGCAGGGAAAGAAGGGCCTTGTTCCCATATTGGTGGTACATTGGCATCATGGTTTGGACATCTTCTTCACTTAAACCCTGAACTTCAAAAACGGATCGTTGCTTGTGGAGTCAGTGCTGGTTTTGCTAGTGTATTTGGAACTCCAATTGCTGGAGCAATTTATGGAGTGGAAGTATTGACAATTGGAAGACTCCGGTATGATTATATTTTCCCTGCTGTTATTGCCGGTATTACTTCTTTTGAGGTAAGCAAGCTATGGGGTATATCCTACCAATACTACCCTGTCTTCACTTCATTTTCTAATGGGATTTTTATGAAGGTTATTTTAATCGGAATACTCTGTGGGTTGGTATCATGGTTATTTATCGAGTTTTTTGAACAAGCACGGACTTTTTTCATGTATTGGCAACAACGCTTTTCCATTTGGCCTCCTTTTATGCCCATGCTAGGGGGAATACTGTTATCTGCTCTTATTTTAGTACTTCCTACAGATTATTTGGGTTTAAGTCTTCCTATCATGGATCAAGCATTAAATGGTGATGAAGTTCCACTCTTCGGCTTTCTATGGAAAGCTTTATTTGTAGCCATCACTTTAGGTTCCGGTTTTTACGGTGGAATTGTTACACCGCAGTTTGTCATTGGTGCTTTATCAGGTAATGTTTTTGCCCATTTACTAGGTGTGAACCCAGCCTTAGGTGCAGCCGTAGGTATGGTAGCCGTTGTAGCCGCTGCCTCAAATACACCAATTGCAGCTATTTTCATGGGATATGAATTATTTGGAAGTTCAGTGGAGGTATTTGTTGTAAGTGCCTGTATAATTGCCTATATCATCATTGGGCACCGAAGTGTGTATCCTGATCAACTTGTTGCCTATGCCAAGTCACTATGGATGCAACTTGAGCCCAATATCGCATTAGAAAAAGAGAAAATTCATATTTCGTATAGCCTATTACGAAAAATAAGTCGTTGGCAGCACCGGAAAAGGACAAAACCATAAAAAGAAAAAATGCAATAAAAGGGAGAGAACATCTTGAAGAACTACAAAACCTTATTATTTGATGTTGATGATACACTATTAGACTTTGGCGCGGCGGAAAGTGCGGCATTACGGCTATTATTTGAAGAACAAAAGTTAACATTGACACCAGAAATGGAATCTCATTATAAAAAGTTTAACAAAGAACAGTGGTGGTCTTATGAGGCAGGCAAGATTACTCGGGATGAATTACTGAATTCCCGTTTTTCGAAGTTTTTAAAAGAATATGGTCAGGAAGTTGACGGTGTATTGCTAGAAAAGAAATATCGTGGTTACTTAAGGGAAGGACACCAACTTATTAATGGCGCTTTTGAGTTGATTAAAGACTTGCATAAAGAATATGACTTATACATTATTACAAATGGTGTTTCTGATACCCAAGATAAACGTTTACGCGCTTCAGGACTTCATCCACTTTTTAAGAATGTTTTTGTTTCAGATGATATCGGTTATCAAAAACCAAGGAAAGAATTCTTTGATTATGTTTTTGAACGAATTCCTAATTTCACTGAAAAACAAAGCTTGGTTATTGGTGATTCATTAGGTTCGGATATAAAAGGAGCCGAGCTTGCGGGACTCGACTCCTGTTGGTTTAATCCTAAAAAGAATCCGAACGATACTACTATTATGCCAACCTATGAAATTAGGAAGTTAAATGAATTGTACAGTATAATAAAATAGGAAGCAGAAGAATTCATCTCCTGCTTCCTTTCTATTCTTCTAACCTCAATAACTCTACTCGTTTGAGCTCTCGTCTTAAGATTTTTCCGCTTATTTTTGTCTTTGGTAACTCATCTAAGATTTCAATTTCACGGGGAGCTGAATGGGCGGCAAGCTTTTGTCTTACAAAAAGACGGATTTCTTCTATTAAATGTGCGCTCGCTTCATACCCTTTCCTCAGCACAATAAATGCTTTTACAATTTCTCCGCGAAGTGGGTCTGGCTTACCGATGACACCCGCTTCGGCAACGGCAGGGTGCTCAATCAATTTGCTTTCGACCTCAAATGGACCAATTCTTTCACCTGATGAGTTAATCATGTCATCGCTGCGACCTTGGAAGAATATATAGCCGTCCTCATCAATCGTTGCTAAATCACCAGATATATACCAGCCATCAAATTTAAAATAGGAATCATATTTCTCTTTATTTCTCCATACTTCCTTCATGATTCCTGGCCATGGAGCTTTTACAGCCAAGTGCCCAACTTCTCCAGGCTGTAGACGCTCGCCATCGTCATCCAAAACCGCAATTTCAATTCCAGGAAAAGCTCTTCCCATTGAACCAGGTTTGATCACTTCAGATGGTAAATTCACAATTAATTGGGCACCGGTTTCTGTCATCCACCATGTGTCATGGATTCGTTTCCCAAGTACCTCCTGCCCCCAATAGATAACTTCAGGATTTAAAGGCTCACCAACACTTAACAAATGACGCAAGGAAGAAAGATCATACTCACGCACAAGATCATTTCCTTCTGCCATTAACATCCGAAAGGCTGTCGGTGCACTGTACCAAACCGTTGTCTTTGTTCTCTCAATGGCTTTATACCAAGAATGCGCATCAAAGCGTCCACCATTAATGACAATTGTGGCTCTATTTAACCAAGGGGCAAAAATCCCGTATACAGTTCCAGTCACCCAACCTGGATGAGCCGTGCACCAATACACATCATCCTCTTTTAAATCAAGCACCCATTTACCAGTTAAATATTGGTGAATCATCGCCCGATGCGCATGGATAATGCCCTTTGGTTTTCCTGTTGACCCGCTTGTATAATGGATGTTTAAACCATGTTCAAAGTCAACCCATTCTAAGATGTTCTCATCTATTTCAATGTTCCTTAACCTATCCACTAAAGAGATCTCACCATTCAAGCATTGATCGACGTCTTCTGTGTAAAAAATCTTTTTTAAAGTCGGAAGTTCATCCCTTGGAACTCGAATACCTAATTCCAAGTTTGTAATGAGGTACCTTCCCTCACAATCTGAAATTCTATCTTTGATTGCTTCCTCCATAAAAGCTTCAAATAACGGTCCTACAATAGCACCCAGCTTAATAACGGCCAATGTAGCGATTAAACAATCAGGATGTTTAGGTAAAAATACAAAGACAATATCACCTTTGTGAATTCCATGCTTTTTTAAAACCGTTGCCAAATGATCTGTTTTTTCTTTTACTTCCTTGAAAGAATATTTAATTTCTTCTTCCCCGTTAACATAATGAATGGCCGTTTTTTCACCGAAACCATCCGCCACATGACGGTCAATACACTCATAAGCCATATTCACTTTGTTCGTTTTATACCAAGAGAAATGCTTCTTTGCTTCCTCCCAGGAAAATTCCTCCTGAGCCTTTCCGTAATTTGAAAGATTATAGTCACCCTCTACAGGATTTAGATATTTTAATATAGAAGTAGTCAATTTCATGATCCCCTTACTCTTGTTTTGATAAGTCCAATAGATTTAAAACTTTATCTTTTAACTGTGCAAGCAACAAGTCCCCACGGGCCCTTGGCCTTGGCAACTCGATTTTCAATTCTTCATACACAATGCCTGGTTGCCCTCTTAAAATTAAAATCCGATCACAAAGATATAATGCCTCATCAATATCATGTGTTACTAACACAAATGTAGATTTATATTCGTTCCATATAGAAAGCAATAAATCTTGCAGCTTCATCTTCGTAAAAGCATCCAATGCACTGAAAGGCTCATCTAAAAGCAATATTTCCGGAGCAGTTACAAGCGCCCTCGCGATTGCTACCCTTTGTGCCATACCACCTGATAGATCCTTTGGATATTGATTTTCAAAACCTGTTAAGCCAACGGATTGGATTAATTGTTGCGCTTGTTTCTTCCGTTCCGAATGCTCCTTTACTTTAAGTCCAAAACCTACATTTTCAATAACATTTAACCACGGCATTAGCCTTGCTTCCTGAAAAACCATTCCAATCTTTTCGTGTACAGAAGTAATAACTTCATCATTTATTTTGATCGTACCTTTATATCCTTGATCAAGCCCTGATAATACGCGGAGTAAAGTACTTTTCCCACAACCGCTTGTTCCAAGAATTCCAATGACCTCGCCTTCATTAACCGTCAAATCAATATTTTTAAAACCTGCCCCATTTTCAAACGTTCTTGTTACATTTTCAATTGCTAACATATTTTTCCACCCTCAATTCTTCACAAAAGAGTCTTGCCAATGTAGCGCTTTTCCTTCAAGCCCTTTTAGAAGGGAATCTGTTAGTTTTCCCATTATCGCAAATAGGACGATACTGGCGATGATTAACTCTGGTGAATACGTATTTTGTCCATAAACTAGCAGGTACCCGATCCCTTTACTTGCTCCCATTAATTCAGCTGCAACAACAAACATCCAGCCTAATCCTAAACCACTGCGGATACCAACCAAGAATGATGGCAATGATGCAGGTAAAATGATTCTTTTAATTAATTGGTAGGTTGAAAAATTATAAATACGCCCAACCTCGATTATTTTGCGATCAACGCCTTGAATACCGGAAACAATATTTAAATAAACCGGAAAAAATACACCCACTGCAATTAAAGTAATTTTGGATGGCTCCCCAATTCCCATCCATAAAATAAACAGAGGAACCCATGCTAACGATGGAATCGAACGAAAGGCCTGGAATATCGGATCAAGTAAAAGCTCTGCTTTTTTCAAATAGCCAACAATGGATCCTAGAACAACCGCAAACCCTACACCAAGTACAAATCCGAAAAAAATGCGGTATAGCGTGATCCCAAGATGGCTCCATAGCGATCCATCCTGTGCCATTTCAATGATCTTACTTAAAATAATCGTCGGAGCAGGTAATAAATGCTTTGGAAAAATACCGATTTTACTTAAAAACTCCCAAGCTATGATTAATACTAGCGGCAGGATACTTCCCAAAATTATGGGTTGCAGTTTACCTGATCGTTGGACGGACTTTTTTGTTCTCTTCCCGATTCCAATATTCCCTACAACTGAAGCACTATTTCTTTCCATCCTAGTGAATTCCCCTTTCTTGTGGGTGTCGGACCCTTTACTGAATAACCTCTTTCGCAAATTCAGGATTAATTAATTCATTAACAAGCGTTGATACATCTGTGTTCTTATCAATAATGTCTCCCTTTTGTAAAACAACTCCAGCAGCATTTAAGGCTTCAATTTGTTTCTCACCTGGTATCGGTTCAGAGAAATCATTACGCTCTAATTGCTTTTTCGCTACCTCTGGCGAAATTTGAGCATGTTTTACAAGGATTTCAGCTAGCTTATCTGGGTTTTCAATGGCCCATTTTCTAGCTTTCTCATAAATTTCGATTATCTTTTTCACTTGTTCTGGGTATTCGTTTGCAAATTCACTGCGAACATTCAACACACCATAAGTGTTAAAATCTACATTTCGGTAAAACAGGTTCGCGTTTGTTTCAACCTCTACTCTTGCCATGTGCGGATCAAGTCCTGCCCATGCATCCACTTGATTCGTTGTTAGTGCTGATGCACCATCACCATGCTGTAAATTCACAAGTTCAATATCCTTTTCTGTTAATCCAACTTCATCTAATGCGCGAAGTAAGAAAATATATGGATCTGTTCCAATTGTTGCGGCTACTTTTTTACCCTTTAACTCGGCAACAGATTTGATAGCTGAATCTTTACCAGTAACTAACGCTGTCCATTCAGGCTTTGAATAAATATAAACTGATTGAATTGGCGCTCCTTTCGCTTTTGCCATTAAAGCGGCCGCACCAGCTGTGGAACCAAAATCTGCACTGCCACTGTTTAAAAACTCAAGGGCTTTATTACTTCCTTGGCTTAATACGAACTCTACTTTTATATCATCTTCGGCGAATGCTTCTTCAACCCAACCGAATTCTTTAAGTACTAAGCTTGTTGGTGAATAGTAGGCATAATCGAGAACAATCTTTTTCGGTTTTTTTGCTTCTCCCCCACTATTGCCACCTTCAGCACCTGTATTATTTGATGAACTTGAACTGCTTGAGCAACCAACTATTCCTATTAACAATAATGCACTTAACAAAATTCCAATTAATTTTTTCATTTTCTCTTCCTCTTTTCATTCCTCATATTTAGATGCAAGATTATGTCCTGAAATTTTTAATCCAACTATGTTTTTTTCGCCATTTAATTACCTCCTATTTTGATGTACAAACTAAGGTTTATACGCCTAGGGAGGGATTTCCTTTTCTTTAAATCGAAAAACCCCTCTCCATAAGAAGAGGGGCCACCTCCTCTTATCTTCCAGACATGAAAAGTCTGCAGGATTTAGCACCTTACAAGCATCGCTTGTGGTTGCCGGACTTCTTCGG
>JAENZK010000041.1 GCA_016841285.1 Guptibacillus hwajinpoensis
AAAATACAAAACGGACCTGCATTAGAAACTGCAAAGTCCGTCATTTTAATGATTCAATTTATATTACAATAGGTTTCATACAAAACCTTGTAAGCCGTGTTCTGTTCATTTAGTGCTGCAAATGAATACAAAAGTATTCTCGCACTCCAATGGAGAATCATCTATCTCACAGCCTAAATGGCCATGGTGTCTGTACAGTTTAGTTCCCTCCAGACACTTCCCCTACCAAATTTGGGTTTCTCGCTCGTGGGGTTTACCTCGTTCCACCTTCAATGTTTCCATTGAAGCTCCGTCACTGTGGCACTTTCAAGGTAGTCAAACCATATCCAAGAAGGACTTAGGTATTTTCCCTGCCGTCAACTCAGGAGATATGAGCTGCCCTAGCTTACGGTTTCGCTAGGCACGAACACTACAGGCATCGCAGCCTGTGCGAGCACGGACTTTCCTCACAGATACAAGATCTGCGCGATTCTCGCCAGTTTTGTATGATGTATTGCTTGTTTATTATATCTTACTTTGCATATTTTATCAATTGGTTTCACAGAAGTCAATATCTTCTTAATTGGAACGTTTTTCTAACCAGTCGCCAATGGTTGGGAACGTCTCTCTAACAGCTTTTGGACCAAAGGTAATCGAAATATGGCCAGTTGAAATGCATACATATTGTTTATCTTGACTTGAAATAGCATCCATCAAGGCTTCAACTTGGTGTGGCATCGCAATTAGATCTTTTTCAGCTGAAATATTTAAAACATTCGCCTTAATATTTGATAGATCAACTTTTTTGCCCCGTACGACTAATTCGCCTTTTATTAACTTATTCTGTTGGTAAAATTCGCGGATCCATTGACGATAAGCTTCTCCTGGAAACGGAATTCCATCCGTTAACCACTTTTGCATTAATTTCCATGAGTTAACAAACTTTTGATTTTCAGAACGATCTAATAAACTTACATAAGGTCCATAAAAGTTAGCAATTGGTTTAAGCATTTTATTTCCAAAATCTATCATTTCAGGCGGCACGTTTCCGTATGTTTCCACCACCTTATCCAAATCAAAATAACGTTCGTCTAATAATCTTGCGTAAAGGCCTGTATTTTCAAAGTCAAAAGGACTTGCCATAAAAACTAGATTTTTTATAGGAAGATCTGGGTGTAATGAAGCAAAAACCGATGTCATGGTTCCCCCCATACAATAACCTAACATCGAAACCTCATCAGCACCTGATGTTTTTAATACTTTTTTAACTGCTTTAGGAATATAATCTAAAATATAATCATCTAACTTCATATGCTTATCTTCTTCGCCCGGAGTACCCCAATCAAGTAAATAAACATCAAAGCCACGATTCACAAGATATTCCACTAAACTGAAGCCAGGTGTTATATCTAAAATATAAGGTTTATTTATTAACGCATAGACCATTAAAAATGGTGTTTTATGTTTAGTTGGTTGATTTGAAATATAGCGATAAAGTTTCGTTTTATTTTTCGTCCAAATCACTTCTTTTGGTGTTAAACCTACCTCGGGCTCTGCTTCTGTTATCATAATTTCAGATGCACGTTTGATTCGGTTATAGGAATCTTTAATTTCTTTAGGGACTGTTTCTTCAAACACACTTTCCCAATCTTTAGCTAATGAATTTAACATATGCCCCCTCGCTCCCTTCTTATACCCTAATTTCTTTACTATTTATTTTTAAACTTGTTTTTGCATTAACGCTAAAATTTGATCCATTTTTCTATGGATTTTTTTTACTTCATCTTGAAGAATCATCATTTCACGAGCTTGTTTATCTAGGTCAGCTTGTACAATAATGGCCCCTTCTACATCTTCTTCAATTTGTTCCACTTTAGTTTCCACATTTACTATTAATGAGGCTAACTTTGCTAGATCGTCTTTTGATGGCATATTCATTTGTTCAAGATAAGCGTTAGTGGAATCATTCACTAATTTTTTATATTGAAGATTCATATCAAGAATCTTGCCAAGGCCCTTCGAAAAATCTTCTGTAGCAAGATTTTCATCCAGCACTTTGTTCCAATAGGACTCTGTTTGATCATAAACCTTCTTCCAAATCTCAAATGGATCAATCGTATTTGATTGGTTCATAGACGTTCTCCTTTCTAAAAACCTGCAATTTTGTAATCCCTTTTAAACTTATGACCAAACCCTTGAATTAGAACTAAAAAATTGAAATCCTGTATTTTCTTTTTTTTTTTACACTTTTTAGTTCTTATTTGACCCATGTATGTGTAAATTACATGTAGGGAGAACATTTTAAAGCAGGTGAATCAAATGTCAAATCATTCTAAAGACTCTTCTAGTAAATCAGAACAAACTTTTCAGGCTCCTAAAAATTTTATCGTTCCATTCATTCTTTTAAGTCTTCGCGATATAAATTGCCATGGCTACAAAATTTTGCAGCAATTAATGGACTATGGTTTTTCTACTATTGATCAAGGAAATTTATATCGGATGCTTAGACAACTGGAAAAAGATACACTCGTGAAGTCTGAATGGGACACATCAGAAGCTGGACCAGCAAAAAGAATTTATTCATTAACAGAGGCAGGTGAACAATATTTAAAAACATGTGTATATTCACTTGAGCATTATCAATCGATGCTCGATCAATTTTTCTCAGTATATACGAACATGTTTACTTTTCCAAATGCTAGTAAAAAGAAAGATAAAGATGAAGAAAAAGAAAAATAGAAATTATAAAAATTATAATTAAAAAGGGGTAATTATTCATGACAGCACTTGACTCTAAATATTTCATTAATCTTATTTGGGACCGTTGGGATGAGGGGTTGACGCAAGTATATAGTAATCAAAAACAATTTGAAAATTTATTTATGCAAGCTTTTAATCAGCAAAAAAACGCCGTGGAATTATATTTTAAATTATTGGATTCCTATTCAAAGGAATTTAAAGCAATTACCGAGAAGTTTCAAACGAAAACATTGTTAACAGTAGAAAAATATCAAGATGAAAACACAAGCGAATCACTGCAAAATATCCAAAGTCAACTTGAAGATGTAATTGAGCGTGTATCAAAAATCTCACTTACACCTCAAAATGCTGTCAAGCAATTGATGTCTCAAAACTTAAGCCAAATTGAGAAAAGTATTGATGAACTCTTTCAGCAACAAGAGAAAAATCGTTCTGAAATGAAATCTATGATTAATGAAATTTCTCTAGAGGTGAAGAATGTTTTTGAAAAAATGACAGAGGAATTTGAAAAGTTCCAAAGTCAAAACCTTTCGCTACTGAAATAAAAACATAATGGAATGGGGAGATGTGGATGAGCTTCATTGAACAGGCAAACCAAGTATGTGATGTCCCATATTCTCAAATTCAGGTTGGTACGAAAGCTAGTTACACTAAGACAATCACGAACAATGATGTTTTGGAGTTCGCAAAGGTAACAGGGGATGTTAATCCGATTCATGTGGATGACAAATTTGCAGAAACAACGATGTTTAAAGAGCGTATTGCCCACGGGATGCTAACAGCCGGATATATTTCCACTTTAATCGGCACAAAACTGCCAGGCAAAAATACGCTTTATTTATCACAGGATGTGAAGTTTAAGGCACCTGTAAAAATTGGGGACACATTAACTGTTGTTGGAGAAGTCATTGAAAAAAGAGATGATAAGCAAATCCTAAAGATGAATACCCATATTTACAACCAATTTGAAAAAATGGTTTTAGAAGGAACAGCCGTTGTTATGAAAATGTAAATCCCAAGTGCCTAGCACCGTGCATTCATAGACGGTGTTGGGCACTTTTACTTTTTTATATAGAAATATGGAGCGTATCTAGAGTATAATATTTTGTAACAGGTTGTAATTTGTAAATAAATGGGGAATAATATGATATTTCGGCGACAGGAAAGCTTCCGTTATACCTTTAATAAACCAATTGATTGCACCTTTAAGATCATAAAAATAGACGATTTGGAGGTTGACACTGAGTTCGGTAGTGGGCAAATCATTGATATCAGTCCAAACGGATTAAAAATGATATCCCCACTCAACGTATCTCCAACTCTAAAAAAAGTAGAAATCGAGGTTCATTTTTCAATTGACGAACAAACCTTTGTTACTCCCGGCCTGATTCAATGGCAGAAAAAAGAATGGTCTCTAATGGGTTATTCTTATGGCATAAAACTCGTTTGTAACGAGGAAATAACTGCAAGCATAGTCCGTGGGTTAAAAAAACATGCAGAGAATACTATGAAATCGAGAAAAACGAAATAAAGTCTCTAAGATCTTTGCTTAGAGACTTTATACTTTCAACTATTTAAAAATGAAAATTATCAGGGTCTGGACCTGTACGTTCATTTTCATTTAAAGCATTGATTTCTTCTATGTCGCTTTCTTCTAGTTGGAAATTAAAGATATCGGCATTTTCCTTAATTCTTTCAGCATGCACTGACTTTGGTATCGTCACAACTTCAGAATCTAAATCCCAACGCAAGATGATTTGCGATGGTTTTTTACCATATTTTTCTGCAAGTTTAACAATTGTAGGGTGATCCATTAGTCGACCACGCATTAATGGTGCCCATGCCTCAAGTTGAATCTTATTTTCATGACAGAATGAAAGTACCTCTCTTTGTGTTAATCGAGGATGAAATTCAACTTGGTTTACCATCGGCTTAATTTCAAAATTGGCAATGATGTCCTGTAAATGATGAACTTGGAAATTACTAACCCCTATCGCTCTTACATAACCATCTTTATATAGTTTTTCTAAGGCACGCCATGTTTCAAGATACTTCCCTTTAACTGGCCAATGAATCAAGAAAAGATCAAGATAATCTAAATCCAACTTTTTTCGGCTCTCTTCAAAGGCCTGAAGGGTAGATTCAAATCCTTGACGATCATTCCATACTTTCGTAGTGATGAATAATTCTTCCCTTTTAATCCCTGAATCCTTGATTCCCTGGCCTACCCCCTCTTCATTTTGATATAATGCTGCTGTATCTATACTGCGATATCCGGTCTCGATGGCAGAGCGTACGGAATTTATGACTTCCTTTCCGTCTTCAACTTTGTAAACACCAAGCCCCAACCAAGGCATCTTCACACCATTATGTAACACTGTACAGTCTTTAATATTTGTAATCATAATAAAAAACCTCCACTGTTTGAATTTTTTTCTTAATAAGTTAAGAATATCATATATTTTTTCCAAACTTTAATATATTTGCTTACGGCTTTTTGATGTTACAATAGTATAAGAGATTATACCGAGGAGATTTGTAATGAATATACTGATATGCGAACCCAATCTACCACCATACATAAAGTCAATAAAAGGCAAGTATGGGGAACTACAAGAGATTATTGGTGATAACGTAAAGGCACTACCATTAAATCATCCTTCGATAATTGTGATGTGTAATGAAGATCACTTTGAAAACCAAAGTAAATATGAAACTCACAGATTAAATATTCCTGGTATCTTCGTATTTTTAGGTCGTGAGAATAACCGATTACGAAGTCTATCTGAGGATGAAATAAATGAAATTATTCATACGATTCGAAAAGAAGATTTTACGTTAATCTAAATAAAGGAAGGGAGCCTTTTCCGGCTCCCTTCCTTTATTGTTACCATTATTTTTCATCAAGCTCAGCAGCTGGTACAACCCTTACATCATTTGGATTATCTTTTGTATATACACTTACAGATTGCTCCGTTTCATTAGTATGTTGTAACCAAACAGGTACTCCGTGATAGGTTACTGTAATTTCATTTGGAGAAGAGATGATTTGTTTCGCACGATGAATATCCAATTTGCATTACTCCTTTTTCGTTTTTCACTCACTATTTTGGGTTACATTAAAAAATTCTTCCGCCATTTCAGTATCTTGATTTTGTTTCCCGGCATTGTCCCTACGGTCATTACCCATAATTCCATCTGATTCATAGCTTAACTTATGTTGCTTTTCTTTTTCATTTGACAAATGAATCACTCCTTTTACCCAAATTCATATATTCACTGTACTAGTTTTGGCAAAAGGGATGGAATTATGCCAACGTTTTCTGATACTTTATGATATCATCACTCCACGGGATATCTACATCGATACTTTCATTTGTAAATGGGTGGATCATATGGATATGTTCCGCATGTAAAGCTTGTCTTTTGATTCCTTCTGGTTTACCACCATAAAGAATATCACCAACAATAGGGTATCCATGGTGGCTCATGTGGACCCTAATTTGGTGCGTTCTCCCTGTATCCAATGTAAGTTTCACTAAAGTCACATTGTTCTTAGTGTAGTATTTGATTACTTCATAATGGGTAACAGCATGATCACCTGTGTTTGATACTCTTCTTCTAGTGGGATGATGGCGATCTCGGCCTATTTTGGCTGTAATTGTACCCTTTTTTTGTTTCAAGCATCCGTGTACAAAAGCGATGTAAGTCCTTGATATCAATCTTTTTTCAAGCATTCCATCGAGTAAAGGTCCGGCTAGCGGATGTTTTGCAAACACGACACCACCAGAAGTATCACGATCAAGACGATGAATGTGCCGGATCTTTGTCTGAAGACCTTCCGTTTGTAAATGATAGGCAACTGCGTTTGCCAGTGTATCTCGTTCGCCAACATTGGGATGGGTATCGATTCCGGCAGGCTTATTTACAATTAGCAGATGATCGTCTTCATAACAAATCTCAATCGGAATATATTGGGGTTCGACACCGTATTCCTCATCAACAAATAAGCGAATTTGCAATTTGTCTCCTTGTTTCAGCTGTTGATCCCATCTTGTTACAATCTGACTATTTACTTGAACCCTTTTTTCCATTCTTAATTGATGTAACAGTTTCTTGGGGACCTTCCATTTTTCCTTTAATACCTTTTCAACGGATATCTGACCCCATTCCTGTGATACCCCAATTTGGAACCATTCCCCTTTTTTTACACAATCCATTTTTATGCTCCTATTTTCTCTATATTCTTGTCTTCATTTTATTGATTAATTGTTCGGAAGAATCCTCGGAAAATATGGCTGTTCGATGTGCTGATGGTAAAAATTTCTGTTCCACCATATGATCAAGTAAATGTAATAGCGGATCGTAGTATTTATTTACATTTAATATTCCTACCGGTTTATTATGCTGCCCAATCGCATGCCATGTGAAAATTTCAAAAAACTCATCTAATGTTCCAATTCCACCTGGCAGGATAACAAACGCATCAGATGAATCATAAATTAACGCTTTTCGTTCATGCATGGAGTTTACAACCTTTAATTCTGTCACTTTTTGGTGGGAGATCTCACGATTAGATAAGATCGTTGGGATGATTCCAAGGACGTTTCCACCATGGAGTAATACTTCATCAGCCACAGCTCCCATTAGTCCAATGGACGACCCACCATAAACAAGACCGATATTTCTAGCAGCTAAAGTCCTTCCTAAATCTCTTGCTGCTTGAATATATAAGGGATCTGCACCTTCCCGCGAACCGCAAAACACTGCCACTCTATTCATTCCTTAAAAACCTCCGTAATTAGTTAAATCATATACAAAATGTATCTTCGTCTTCTTTCCATTCTATCTTACCCGATGATGTTTGTCTGAACAATTTTGAATTTCGATAATTAGTATTATTAAGTACTTTCTGCTTCCTTAAATCTGTTGTTGTCCATTGATTAACATAGCTTGCTAAACCACCTAAATCAGGAAACAGTGTTAATTGATTAATTCCACTTAACTCTAAAAACAATTCAACATCATTTCGAAGTTCAACATTTATTTTAATATGTTTTAGGATCCGTTCTTGTAAAAGCACTCCATTTTCTTCCTCTTCAAGACCTTGTTTTGTATTGCCTTGGAGAGTAAAATACCCTTTTTGAAACATGCTGCGATATGTATTCATTCTCGGGCTCAACGCCATCGTTTTTTGGAATTTCTTCCGTTGTTCAAGAAAATCATTTGTTTTCGGCATACTTGTAAGTTCATCTAAATTATGAAAAATTTTATTTAGTCGAAAAGGATCGAGAAGCCAAATGGAGCAAGGGGTTTTATGATCCCAGTTTTTTGTTGCAAAATATAAGGCAACGGCAAAGGATTCAGACCAATCTAATAATCTTGTCTTTACACCGTATTGCTGCATTAAATAAAGAAGATCCCATTGATCTTCTGTTTTATGTAAATCAAAGCCATTTTCAAAGAAACGCTTATAGCTTAGTTCTTCCCACTGTAGGATTTTTTCCACCGAAAATGGTTGTCTAAAAAGCCCCGAAAGCAAAGGATACCGACCATTGTCGGAACCGTTGTTACTTTGACCGCGATACCAAACAAGCCTGCTTTTTTTTGCAAAGAATGTAACTTCCTCTAATAGTTTAATCCATTTTTCTGAAAAGAAATAATCGGTTATATCCAGTGCGTTTTTCATTTTTTCACCATCGCAAAATAAAGTTATAATATACTACAGATTATTGCCAACATTATAGGGTCTATACATTTTAAGAAAGTTAGCTAACGCTATCGGTATGATAGCAGATTGATATAGAACTGATATCGAAGTAACATCTTATTAAAAAGCGAGTTTTGGGGAAAAATAAAACCGAAAAAGTAATAATACCTTTAAGGAGGAAAACGCCGTGACAAGCAAGCTAGGAACTCGTAATACAAATCAAACAAATGAAATGAAAGTAAACAGAAATGCGAAAAACGAAGTCGAGCTAGGTAATGACTTCACGATTGGCAATACAAAAAGTCAAAGCCAGAAGAAAAGTGGACGGCAGGTCAATAAGAAAAAGCACTCATGAATCATTTTGAGGCACGGGGTAAATTCCCCCTGCCCTTCTTTAATTTTCATTTACTACATACTAACTAATGTAAGTTTGTTATAATACGAATAGTTGGATTTTGTTTTTGAAAGGATGTTACCCATTTATGAATACAACACATACGTTTACAAGACTTGAGGAAATTGTAAACTCCATTACCCATGGTATCGGTGCTCTACTGAGCATTGCAGCACTTGTTCTACTCACTGTTTTTTCAAGTATAGAAGGATCCGCACTCCATGTTGTTAGTTTTTCTATTTTTGGTGGGACCATGCTACTTCTATATGTCTCCTCTACGCTTGTACACAGTTTTCCAGCAGGTAAGGCGAAAGATATTTTTGAAATAATGGATCATTCTTCCATCTACCTCTTTATTGCAGGTACCTATACACCGTTTTTGTTTATCGTAATAAAAGGTTGGGTTGGCTGGACTTTATTCGGTGTCATTTGGGGGTTAGCACTGTTAGGAGTGGTTTTTAAAATCTTCTTTTGCAAAAGATTTTTATACCTTTCTACTATCCTTTATATTGTAATGGGTTGGCTAATCGTTTTTGCATGGAAGCCACTTGTTGCAGGCCTTCCAACAGGAGGTATAGTGTTATTAGTGACAGGTGGAATTCTATACACGATTGGCACCATTTTTTATGTATGGCGCGGATTCCACTTTCATCATGCAGTCTGGCATGTATTTGTACTTTTAGGTTCTGTTTCGCATTTCTTTGCCGTATTTTTATATGTACTACCTTTAAACGCTTAAAAGGGGCTATCCCGAGGGATAGCCTTTTTTGTTTTGAATCCTATGCACACCTTAATTATATCAAATTTCCACTATGATTATAGTGTGAAAACTTGGAAATGACTAAGTCACAAGCTTTTGCTCATACTATTAAAATAGAGGTGAAGGCTAGTGAAAGTATCGAAAGACGAAAACAAAAATTTAAGCGATTCGATTGATCAAATGCAGGAAGCACTGGACGTTTTTATTGAACTATACAATCAATCGGAGGAAGATACATTTTATGTAAAACTGGACGATGAAGTTATCGAGCTGATCCAAAAAGCAAAAAATGCGTTTGGTCAAGATATGGTTAACCAAAAGGTAAACACAATTATAAAGGAAGTACTTTCATTCCTACCTTTAGATGACTATATTGTAAATGACACGGATGAAAGCGAAGATGTTGGTTAAAAAAGGAGGATTCTATTGGATTTTAAATCACTTTTTCATACAATTACAGACAAAGTAAAGGAAACTGTTCATCAACTTCAAGGAAACAATGATAATTTTTCCTTAGTTGACCTTGCCTCCTTTATTAAGAATGATTCCAATACAATTAAATCAAGCCGGCATTTACTTGGAATAGACCTTCATGAATATACGTTAACTGAAAATGGCGTTAAGTTCTTACTGGAGACAAAGGGAAAAGTACCTGAAAAAATATTATCGCTCACCATATTAAAAGATGGAAGAGCACTCATCAAACATCGTAGCTACGATCTAAAAGCGTCTTCGGATTTGATATCCCTTCCAGAATCAATCGTTCATTAAGAACAAAAAGAGGCTTCTCGAATTGTGAGTTAGCCTCTCTCTTTAATTAGAAATTGATGTCTATTTCATCATTTTTGTTAAAGAGTTTAAATCCATCGGCATATTATTGCTTATTATTGATTTAACTAACATATCCTCTTTTTCTTTTGGTACACGTTTTCCGGCTAATTGGGCTACCTGCTGGATTACTTTTCTTACTGTGGCTTCATCTTTGAAATTAGCATTAGATAAAGAGTTTGCCAATTTCAAAATGTCATTCATATTGACACCTGTTTTCTTTTCGATATTCCCAAATATATTATTATTATTATTATTATTTTGCATGAGTTGACCTCCATTTCTATTTACAGTTACTAACATTGTATGGAGGATTTGTTTGATGGTGCATCAACACGAAAAAACAGGCTTTCATAATCAAACTAGCTTTTTAGTGGTAAAGCTTTTGAATCTATAATAAACTTATTATAGGAAACTGTTAAAAGGAGTTTACTCGATTATGCATAATCATTTAATATTTGATTCCTCAATTGGTTCGCAAAAGCCAAACAGTCTTATTCATTCAGAGACTTCATGCCCTTTTTGTGAGCGGGAGGCTCTTACAGATATTTTTGATACAGACGGCTCAATTATTTGGCTAAAAAATAAATATCCTACGTTAGAAAATACGTTTCAAACCGTCATCATTGAGACAGATGAATGTCAATCCGAATTATCTCAGTATAGTAAGGAACATCTTTATAAAGTCATTTCTTTTGGTCTCAACCATTGGAAAGAAATGATTAATAGTAAGAAATATAAGTCTGTGTTGTTCTTCAAAAATCATGGACCATTATCCGGCGGGTCACTGCGTCACCCTCATATGCAAATAGTTGGACTTGATCATATAAACTACTTAGATTCATTACATGATGATCATTTTATTGGAGCACCAATTGAGATTCAAAACGGGGTGGAATTTAATATTTCAAAATACCCGAGAATGGGCTTTTATGAATTTAATGTAATCATGGAAGATGAAGGTGGTTTTAAGACTTTTGCAGAGGAAATCCAGATTGCCACTCATTATATTTTGAATCACTTTAATCGAAATTGTAATAGCTATAATTTATTTTTTTACGAGTATGCCGGAAAAATTGCTGTTAAAGTCATTCCCCGTTTCCCTACCTCACCACTTTATGTCGGATATTCAATTCCGCAAGTATCTAATCATACAGATTATGTCATTGATAAAATGAAAAAGCTATATTTTTAAAAGAAACAGGCTGTCGAAGACAGCCTGTTTTATTCCATGATTATTTTTTAATAAACATTTGTGACCAATAATTATCCTGCTCAGTAAAACCTACTCCAATATGGGTGAAATCAGCACTTAAAATGTTTTTACGGTGCCCCTCACTGTTCATCCAAGCCTGAACAACCTCCTCCGGTGTTGTTTGGCCTTGGGCAATATTTTCTCCTGCAGAACGATAACTAATGCCAAAATCTCTCATCATATCAAATGGAGATCCATAAGTTGGACTTGTATGTGAGAAGTAATGCTTGGACTGCATATCATTTGCTTTTTCACGAGCTACTTTACTTAAAGATGTGTCGGCCTGCAAATCAGGCAATCCTTTTTTTCTTCGCTCCGCATTCGTTAGTTGGATAACTTTTGTTTCTGCAGCACTAATGCCAGCAGTTGGAACTGCTTGTTGCTTAGTTTGCTGTGTCTGTTGTTTTGGAGCCTGTTGTGCTTGCTGTTTTGGAGCTTGTTGTACTTGTTGTTTTGGTGCTTGTGGTGCAGCTTGGAATTGTTGCCGGTAAGTGCCATTTTGAAATTGAGATGGTACTTGTCCATCAAAATTATACGTACCGCCTTGACGCCCATCTGCAACTCTAAATTCGTATTTCGCACCATGAATTAAGATCGGTACTGTATGCGGATATTCCCCGCTAGATGTTGAAGTATTCATACTAGAAATTGTAGCTGCATTAGGATCTAAAATATCTTGTTCCTCATTAGCATTGTTAACTCCGCAGGCACCCATTATTGATAACGATAAACCCAAAAGGATTATTTTCATTGTTTTTATTGTCACTTATTTTTCCTCCTAAATTGTTTTTCCCTTTCTTTTTTATATTTTCCGAATCACAAATTTATATTGCTTAGAAAAGTTGGGAAAATTATTGGAAGGAAGAACAACTTACTGAATGCTATAACCCGATGACATCCTGTTCATACATTTCCCAAACTTTGTCAAAGACACTAACTGTATGTAAGGACGTATCATTTAATTCTAAATAGCTGCTAATTTCGTGATAATCTGACGAATATTTTGGAAAGCTATGGTCCTTATAAACCTCTTCAGCAAATTGACCTAAAATATCACCTTTTTTAGTTGTTCTAAACTTTAATACAAATTGGTAAAATGATTTTTTCAAATAATAACGTCCTTTCTATGTAAAGCTTGCATAAAGTGCATAAGTTTTTTCATTTTATTTTATCAGGAATCCATTTTGTATGCCATAATAGAAAGTGTGATATAAATCACTTTTATCACATACCTCTTTTGATATATTATATTATAAAAACTAGGAAAAATAGGTGATAAAATGAACTTTGAAACTCCGTATGAAATGCTTGGCGGTGAAGAAACGATCCAAAAGCTTGTAAATGCTTTTTACCCTAAGGTTTATGCCGATCCAATTTTAAGTCCTTTATTTGAAGGGGATATGGAAGAAATTAAAAGAAAACAAAAAATGTTTTTAACACAGTTTACTGGTGGCCCTACTCTTTATAGTGATGAATTCGGTCCCCCTGCGATGAGAGCAAGACATATGCCATTTGAAATTACCCCTACTAGAGCAATGTCATGGTTAGCATGCATGAGAGCAGCAATGGATGAGATCGGTTTAGAGGGATCCATTCGCGAACAATTTTACGACCGCCTACAGCAAGTAGCCGGTATAATGATAAACACGCCTGACCAATGATCAGGCGTGTTCTTCTGGATCCAGCAATCCAAATTCTTCTGCTGCTGCTCTATCCTTTTTAAGCTTTTTGCGATATACAATTTTCGATAATTGAATACTTACCTCATATAATAAACATAATGGTATTAAGACGATTGTCTGCGTTAAAAAATCCGGCGGTGTAACAATAGCTGAAACAACGGCTAATGCAAAATAGGCATATTTTCTAATCTTTGCAAGCCTAATTGGATCAATTATACCGAGACTTGTTAAAAACATAACGACAACCGGCAGTTCAAATAGAATAGCAAATGGCAATGTGATTCTTAATAAAAAGCCAAAGTATTTCTCTATTGTGAACATATTTTGCATATTGTCACCAGCTAAGCTTAGTAAAAAGTCAAAAACAATAGGAAAAATAAAGAAATATCCAAAGCAAAGGCCTGCTACAAACAAAATAAATAAGGCTGGTATATACGACAGTGTAACTTTTTGTTCTAAGGGTTTTAGCGCTGGTTTAATAAATAACCAAAGCTGCCATGCAAGCACTGGAATAGTTAATGCAATTGCAGCAATACCGGCAATTTGAAAATATACCCAGACAATTTCCGTCGGGCTTAAGACGGTAAGCTTAAAATCCAAACCCCTTACAAAAAAATCATATATGTCTTGGACATAGATAAATGCTGCGATAAAGAAAATGATAAAGGATACACCTGTGATAATGATACGATTTCGTAGCTCATCAAGATGCCCCACTAGATTCATACTTTGATCTTGTTCCAAATTAGTCCCCCCCACACGATGAGAGCATATGATTCATTTCTTAGCTGTATAACTAGAAAGAAGATGTAAGATGATAGATCCTACACCTTCTCTCTACATTTCTATATTACAAAGTATCCTTCTTTTGTTCCTCAATTTTGTTTTGTTCGTCAATTTTCGTTGGTTCATCATCTTTTGCCAATTCTTTAGTAGCCTTTTTAAACTCTTTTAAAGAACTGCCAACTGCTTTACCGATTTCAGGCAATTTAGACGGCCCGAAAACTACAAGCGCTATTACAAGAATTAAGATTAATCCTGGCACACCAATATTTGATAGCATAAATGTTCACTCCTAAAGTTGCTTGGAAGCTATGTTAGTTTTTAAGATCTTTAACTTCTTTTTTCACTTCATCAAATTCTTCTACAACATCGCTAGTTAATTCTTTAGTTGACTTTTTGAATTCCCGAATCGTTTGACCCGTGGCTTTTCCTATTTCTGGTAGTTTCTTCGGTCCAAAAATAATCAACGCTAGAAGTAGTATAAGAATTAAGCCTGGAATTCCAATATTCGTTAACATTTTGATTTCCTCCTACATTAAGATAAGTATATTATAAACATTTTCATGATGGTTTGGCTATATAATCTGGTTGTGTTCAAAGTAAATTCACAACTCACACTATTTTTGTCTCATTATTGTAACTTATTCAAATATAATTGGTTGGAAATCTTGAATTACTTTGTAGCCGCCCAATTGTTCTACTGTGTTTTTAAACGCACTCGACCGCAATACGTTTTCTAGCAATTTTCCACCATCGCTTTCGTAGAAAGAAGCTGTCATTAACAAATCATAGCTTTCATCAGCAACAGGAATAAAATCTAGATCCATTGCTTTTGCTGCTGAATAAATACCTAGCCCAACGCTTTTTTCTTGTTGTTTTATTTCAGCAGCAACACTTAAATGAGAGAACATTTCTCTTTGATAGCCTCTAATACTGCTGGAAGAAAGATTGGCTTTTTTCAGTAAATGATCGAATAAAATTCTCGTACCGGCACCTTTTTGTCTATTTACAAAATTTAATTCCTTATCAATTAAATCGTTGACCGATTGAACTTGATCGGGATTTCCTTTTGGAACAATCCATCCTTGTTCCCTTTTCAAAAATCTTAATAAGACTAGTTTTTGATCGCCAATATATTTTTTAATAAAAGGTAAATTGTATTCGCCTGATTCCGGATCTAATAAGTGGATACCGGCAATATGGGCTTCCCCTTTTCGAATCGCCATAAGTCCTGCCATGCTTCCTGTATGGGACGAAATGATTTGTCTATTAATATCCTGGCTCCGTAGTTGGGAAGAGATCATATCAATAGTTAAGTCATGACTGCCGCTAAACAAGATTGACTTATCAATCATTTTTAACGGTTTGTATAAGTCTACTTCCACCATTTCACCTTGTTCTAAACCGAGGCTTTCAGCTGGAACTGGAAGTAACCCATCTGCCCGAACCATTGACATCGTGACACCTGCTGCCCTTGTCAGCGGGTTCGCAATGTATTGACCATTCACATATCCGATATTCATTCTTACGAAATCTTCCGAACCCATATTAGAGACAACACGACGACCTAGTTTAACCGTTAATTTCTCTCTTTCTGGCTCTGCCACTCCTAAATATTCACAAATTAGCGGTCGAACAAACCATTCCATTGCTAAGTACGCAGAAACGGGATAGCCGGGAAGGCCAATCACAACAGTATTATGAATTTTCCCAAGAACAACTGGTTTTCCGGGACGTGTTGCAACACCATGTGATAATACTTGTCCTATTTCAGCAATGATATGAACCGTATAATCCTTTGAACCAGCTGATGATCCTGCGTTGATAATCACAATATCTGATTTTTCTACTGCGGAAAGGAGTGCTTCACGGATTAAATCAGGGTTATCTTTCACAATCTCTTCTTTAACCGGAGAACCGCCCCATTCAGTTACATATCCCGCAAACACAGTCCCATTCGTTTCAATAATTTCTCCGGGCTTCACGTCTATACTAGGACTAACGATCTCATTTCCTGTTGGAATAATCGACACGATAGGTTTTTTGACGACGGGAACCTCAAATACTCCTCCTCCAAGTAATGCCCCAAGGTCAACTGGTCGCAGTTTATGTCCTTGTGGAAGCAGCATTTCACCTGTGACAACATCCTCGCCGATCGGTCTAATATGCTGCCATGGTGTCGCAGGCTCAATGATCTCAATTGTGTCTTCATCGACAACATGTACATTTTCAATCATAATGACGGCATCGAAAGGTGATGGAATCGGATTACCTGTGTCGACGTATAGAAACTGTCCGTTCGAAATCGATAAATGGACAGGATTTTGTTCATGTGCACCATACGTTTCTTCCGCTATTACAGCTATACCATCCATAGCCGAGGCATGATAGTGCGGCTGTGAAAGCACGGCATAAATGGGAGTAGCCGTAATTCTACCAAGTGCCTTTGGTGTGGGCATCTTTTCAATCACTCTTTCAAATGTGAACGCTTCAAGTAACTCCTGTAATGCCTGACTACGGGGCTTATCCTCTAAATATATTTTTCTACTATATCTTTTATCCTTCAAGTTTTCTCACCTTCCTAACGTAGCAAAATAACAGAAACCGATTCACCTATGATGACTCCTTCTTTTTCAGAAGGAATCTCTACAATACCATCACTTTGAACTAAAGTTTTTAAAAGGCCAGATTTCCCAAAGATGGGCTCTGCCCACCATTCCCCGTTTTCCAGGCTTAATTTAACACGTATATAATCTGATCGTCCTGGTGAGGACGGAACGTTTTTTTTCATTTTAGCAAAAGCTCTAGAAGGCAATTCTCTCGCTTTTCCTCCACTTAATCTAGTTAAGATTTCTCGGCCGAATAATTGGAAGATGATCATGGCAGAGGCAGGATGCCCCGGCAATCCAATAACCGGAAGTTCATTGGCTTGCGAGAGAATTGTGGGCTTCCCAGGTTTAACTGACACACCATGAACATAAACACCCGGATTTCCTATCGATTGAATGACCTCTGTTGTATAGTCCTTTGCACCTACAGAACTGCCTCCTGATAGGATTAAACAATCTACCTTTTCGGCTAATTCTGCTGCACGTTTTTGGAAGATCTCGTATTGATCTGGAACGATTCCACCGTAAACAAAATCATAACCCCATTCTTTGACCATATTACCAATTGTTAAGACATTAATATCCCGAACCTGCCCGGGCAGAATTTGCTTCGTTTCAAACGGCACAATTTCATCGCCAGAGGATAAGTACCCGACGGTGATTTTTTTGAAAACGTTAACCTGATCAATTCCTAATGAACCGATGGCCCCGATTTCCTGTGGTCTTAGCATCGTCCCCTTTGAAAGAAAAGTTTCACCTTCCTTGATGTCTTCACCAATGCCAATAACATTTTCACCAGGAGCAATTGAACGGTAAGTATTCAAAAGTCCGCTAATGTCTTCACAATGTTCAATCATAATCACACTGTCTGCACCCTCTGGAACCATTCCTCCTGTAGGGATATACATCGCTTCTCCGGCTTCTAGCACTCGGTTGACTTCCTCTCCCATATGGACTTCACCTACTACATTTAAAAAGCCGGGCATTGATTCTGAGGACCCATAAATATCTGAAGCCTTAACCGCATATCCGTCAACCGTAGAACGGCGAAAGCTTGGAATATTTTCTGATGAAACAAGGTCCTCGGCTAGTATTCTATGTAATGCTTCAGAAAGAGAAACAACCTCTTCTGTTTGTATTGCTTGTACATTTTTTCTTATTAAGTCAAACGTTTCTTCAACTGACTTTACTTTGAAAAATTTCAAAAAATAACCCTCCCCCCGTAATTTACCGTAAAATTCCGTTTATTACTTTTGCCAATTTCTGGCTTTTTCGTAATCTAAAGGATAGTTCATATTATAAAATATTTTTTCAATATTACCAACCATGACACCTTCCAACTCCCTTTCATTTACATAAAGGATCTGGAGTTTCTCCAGCAAATCTCTTATTCTTAAACGGTCTTCTTGCAGGCATTGTTCAACCTTTGGCAATGCAGACTTTTTGAATACAGAAAAAAGCGGATGTAATGTTCCGTTTATTCGGGGAACGACACCTTCATAGTCATCGCACAATTCAATAAGATACTTCGCCAATTCCCCTGAGACAAACGGCATGTCACAGGCGACGAAAAGGTTTGTTTCTGTCTTACTATTCTTTAGCCCTGTATGAATACCGGCCAGTGGCCCTTTACCGATGTATTCATCTTTTACCATCGGTACTTTCAAAAATTCATAGGCTTCAAAATCGTTCGTTACTACTATTATATCAGAAAAAAAGGGAGTTAATTGATCTTTAATCAATTCTATATTCGCCTTTCCATCCATTGGTAATAGTGCTTTATTTGTTCCCATTCTGCTGGATTTACCTCCAGCAAGGATCATTACTGTTGCTGTAGTCATTTTTCCCACCCATTCTATTTAATATTTTGCTTATAAGCTTAACGGTAGAAAAAAGACGGTGAAAATTCCACCGCCCTAGTTAACTCTATCTTTTTCTATTGTAACACCATATCCCTTTTCTTGAGCGAGTATATCTAAATGAATAGTTTTTAGGTCCAAGATTGCTGGTTCTTCTTTTTTAAATGCTTGTTTTTCATCAATGACTTTAACATATCCCTTGCAATCATCACAAACGTACAACTGCATAGTAGGATCATTTTCTAGATGAAGATAGATCATTTTTTCATCATGATCAACACCGCAATGAGAGCATTTTGTTCGTTTTTCTGTCCAAGATGCATAGCAGCGTGGACAATACAGAACTTTTTTGCCTACTTTTCCTTCTAATCTGGCAAGACGTACAGGTTCACCGCAGCATGGGCATGTCCCCGTTTGCTTAAAGCTAGTAAGTTCCTCAGCATAAACCTCTGCTAATTGGCGTAAATAAGGACGAATGGCATGTTCAGCTAAAAATTGCGGGATCCATTCACTTACTTTTTCTGTCTTGGCAAAATGCGTGAAATAGTATTCATTGAAAGCTATAACTTCTTTCACCCAGCGTACTAGAGTATCTTCTTTCAAAAGCTCTTTTAATTGATCCATTTCGCCTTTAAGTGAGGTTTGTTTTTCAGATAGTAATTCCATTAACTCTAAAACCCATGAATTAAATTTTGGAATTGACACCTTTAGATCAATTTGCTCCATTAGTGGCATATTTTCGTTTTTAAGCGAAAGCTCACTGTGATGCAAATCATGAGTGATTGCTTTTTTCCATGATGATTGCTTTTTTAAAATTTCTGTTTGAAGTTCTAGATATTCTTTATTAATAAGAGACATCGTTTTAAGCACCTTTTTTCTTATTAGCTTCCGCTTTCTCTAGTTCATCGACCCAACGACCATGATGACGTTTGGCCCATTCCTCAGGCACCTTACCTTTTACCATACCGCCTAAAGCGGCTTTTCCGTCAGGCGCAAATGTTCCAAGATAAGCGTGTGCGACAACAACAGCTGCTGCTAGACCTACACATATAGCATGAATAGGATAACCAATGTCAACTAGCCAATTGGGAAACCAGCTTGTATTCCATATAATTATTCCAGAGCCCATAATACCAATCGCTGCAACAATTTGAAGTAATGAGTTTACTTTTTCCCCGGCATTATAAAAGTCCTGCTTTGGATAATTTTTATGCTTCCCAAAAAATTCGAATGGGAATGCCAACAAAAACTGGAAATCATGCTTTTTCCATGTTAAACAACTCTTAAGCCAATGAAAAAGTGCTTTAGGGTCTGTTAAAATCATGAAGAAAAATGGAACCATAAAGGTGACTCCAAAGACCCGGTGCAAAAAACGGGCATTGGCTGGTCCACCGAGTATGGGCCAGAGCCAATCAAAAAACTCTGTATACATTGGCAAAGCTGTTACATAAAGCATAAGAAATGAGAATGCTGTTAACCAATGGGCAATACGAAACGGCAAACCAAAACGCTTAACCATACGCTCACTACTTTTGCTCATCTGAATCGCCTCCTCCATGATAAGGATTTAGGAATTTATTTGAAACCATACTACCGAGGACAGCCATCGTTGTAACTCCTAATAGCGCTTTTCCAATTGGTTGTGCATAATCTTTCCAAATCTTCGCACTCGTTGGTACTTTAGGACTCTTTGGTAACCCATAAGATTCAGGATCTTCAACAAGTACATAAATAGTATGAGTACCATTTACGCCTGGAGGATTATATATATGTGCTTTAGGATAACGTGCTTTCACTTCT
>JAENZK010000042.1 GCA_016841285.1 Guptibacillus hwajinpoensis
ATGTTACTCAATTAATTATTTCAGGTGTAATAACAGGAGCTGTATATGGACTAATCGCTTTGGGATTTACATTAGTCTATAATTCAACATCAGTGCTAAATTTCGCTCAAGGTGAATTTGTCATGATTGGTGCAGTATTTAGCTCTGTTTTTATAACCCACTACGATATGCCATATTTTGTAGGAGTTATTTTAGCCATATTAATAGCTGTTGCAGCAGGATTTTTGGTAGAAAGATTAGGTGTTCGATATCTCCAAACAAAGAATGTTAATCATATTATTATGGTAATGGCAACACTTGCATTAGCAATCATTATTAGTAATGTTACACAACTATTGGTTGGAACTTCCTCTATGTATACTCCGAATGTTGTAGAAGCAAAATTTTCAATCGGTGGTAACTTTATAACAGCGCAAGAATTAATAATAATCGGTTTTCTATTATTAACTGTGACAGGTCTATGGTTTTTCTTTAATAAAACAATGTACGGGGTTGCGATGAAGGCTACTGGTATTGATAAAAATGCCGCGCGACTGATGGGTATAAATATCAATTCTGTAATTCTATTGAGTTTTATCCTAAGTGCCGTCATTACTGCTGTAGGTGGTATATTAATCGCTCCAATTATATCAGGTTCAGCTCAAATGGGACTTCCCTTAGCTGTAAAGGGTTTTATTGCTGCAGTTATTGGCGGGGTAACAAATCCGTTTGCAGGTATAGTGGGTGGAATCTTGATAGGTTTATTTGAAGTTTTTATTGCCGGTTACGTCTCATCCTCATTAGTAGAGATTATTGTTTTTCTACTATTGCCAGTTATTTTAATTGCTCGACCAAATGGATTACTTGGAAGCTCCAGATAGGGGGATAAAAATGAAAAAAGGAAGTGTTTTTAGACAGTCGGCAGGAATGTTTATCTTTATAGTAGCTGTATTGTTAATTACCGTTTTTAACAATAATAGTTACTATTTAGGGATAATTGGGTTATGTGCAATATCAATAATCTTAACATTAAGCTTAAATATGTTATATGGATTAGCAGGGCAAATTTCCTTTGGTCATGCGGGTTTCTATGCTTTGGGAGCCTATATATCTACTATCTTAGAATCGAAGTTTAGCATCCCTTTTGAATGGAGTCTTGTTATCACGTTAATTATTACTTTCGGATTATCGTGGGTAATAGCATTCCCGATTCTTAAACTTAAAGACCATTACTTAGGTATGGCTACTTTAGCATTTGGATTATTAATTTTTACAATAGCTATGCAATGGCTGCCAGTTACGGGTGGACCTAGTGGTATGCCAGTTCCGATTCCAACCTTTTTCGGAATAGATATTTCACCGATGTTTAATCAGATCATTCTAATAACAACTTTACTAGTATTTATCTTTTGCACATCAATCTACCATTCGAAATTGGGGATTGCGCTTAAAGCGGTTGCTGCAGATGAAAACGCTGCCAAAGCAGCTGGGGTAAATGTTGTTCGTTATAAAACTTTAATATTCTCATTCTCAGGTACAATGGCTGGGTTTGCGGGTATATTATATGCCCACTCGTATTTATTCATTTCACCGGAGGCATTTTCGATACACACCTCCATCATGATCTTAACAATGGTTGTTATAGGTGGTCTTGGAAGTAATACTGGAGCAGTAATAGGTGCCATCTTTATTACCCTATTGCCAGAATTTATTGAAGGCTTGCAAGATATGAAAACATTGATTTATGGTTTGGCATTGTTAGTTGTATTACTATTCTTCCCAGATGGGCTTATAAAAATTTCACGAGCGTTATCACCTTTTCAAGTAAAAGCTGTAAAAGCAGTAAAGAAAAGTGAAATGACACTATAAAGTATGAATTTAAGGAGCGTATTCAAGATGTTAAATCTTAATAAAGTGGGAAGGCAATTCGGTGGTCTAGTGGCATTGAACGATGTCAGTTTCAATGTAGAAAAAGGCGAAATTGTATCATTAATTGGTCCTAACGGAGCAGGGAAGAGTACGTTGCTAAATGTTGTTTCTGGTTTCATTAAGCCTTCTTTCGGGACCGTGCATTATAAGGGGAAAAATATAACAGGGAGTGATCCACATCAACTATGTAAAACAGGCATCGGCAGGACCTTCCAAATTGCTAAAGTGTTTAAACAAATGTCTGTTTTGGAAAATGTGATGGTTGGATATTTTCCACGATTTAAGTCTGATATTTTTCAAGGCATCTTACAAATGAAAAAGGCTCGTAAAGAATTAGATGAGATCCGTGAAATTTCATATGAACTATTAAGATTTGTAGGTTTAGAAAAAGATGCAGATACACTTTCAGGGAATCTCCCGTATGGAAAAATTCGTTTAGTAGAGGTAGCAAGGGCTCTTGCTGGTGATCCTGATTTATTATTACTTGATGAACCGGCATGTGGATTAAACTCTTCAGAAGTTCTCCAATTTATTGAGATACTAAAAAATATACAAGCGAATGGGAAGACAATATTAATTGTTGAGCATGATATGAGATTAGTAATGAGTGTGTCTCAAAGGCTTGTCGTATTAAAAAATGGAGAGTTATTGGCAATTGGCCTTCCAAAAGAAATAAAAGAGAACGAAGAAGTTATTTCAGCCTACCTCGGAAAGGGGTTTGCGTATGCTACAAATTAAGAATATGAATACAGGTTATGGGATGGCAGATGTAATTAATGGGTTTGGTATGGAATTACATGCTGGTGAAATTATTGCGGTTATTGGAGCTAATGGTGCTGGAAAAAGTACCATCATGAGGGCGATTTCTGGCCTGCTGCCTTTAAAAGCCGGATCAATTGAATTCAATGGTAAGGACATTACTAAACTATCAGCTCATGCAAGAGTTGAACAAGGGTTGGTGCAAGTCCCTGAGGGAAGACAAGTATTTGGACCGCTAACGGTCCTTGAGAATTTGACATTAGGTTATTTTTCCAGAAGAAAGCAAGGAAAAGCCAACCTACAGCGACGCTTGGAATATGCCTATACTATATTTCCTAAGCTGGCAGAAAGAAAAGGGCAAAAGGCTGGGAGTTTAAGTGGCGGTGAACAGCAAATGTTAGTTATTGCTAGAGCGTTAATGAGTGACCCAGCATTATTACTATTAGATGAACCTTCATTAGGCTTATCACCACTAATAACAGAACAAATTTTTGAAGTATTAGTGGAATTAAATAAGAATGGATTAAGTATTCTTTTAGTAGAACAAAATGCTTTTGAAACTCTATCAATATCAAGTCGCGGATATTTAATCGAAAATGGGAATATGGTATTACACGGTGATTCGAAACAATTATTAAGTAATCCGAAAGTGGCGGAAGTATATTTAGGAGAAGAGGCAATCTAATGAATATTTTTAAGGGTATTAAAATATTAGATCTATCACGATTACTTCCTGTTGGAATTACAACTAAATTATTTGGAGATTTAGGAGCAGAAGTAATAAAAATAGAAGAACCAAAACAAGGAGATTATTGTAGATGGGAAAAACCATTCATCCGACAAGAAAGTTATTATCACCTAATTTTAAACGGGAATAAAAAAAGTGTGAAGTTGGATTTGAAATCCCAAGATGGCAAGAAATTATTTTTGAAAATGGTTGAGGAAGCGGATGTTGTTTTTGAGAATTTTCGGCCTGGCGTAATGAAAAGATTAGGGATTGATTTCGATGAACTAAAAAATAGTAATCGCAAAATCATCTTATGTTCAATGTCAGGGTATGGGAAGGAATCACCCTATGAAAACCATTCCGCTCATGACCTTAATTTCTTGGCAATGTCGGGTTTCCTGTCCTTATTAACTGATGGAAAAAGAGATCCGGCAATACCGGGAGTACCGATAGTTGATATTATGTCTGGACTAAGCGCAGCGTTTGCAATCGCATCTGCCCTCTTTAATCGAGAAAAATCGGGTGGAGGCGAACATATTGATGTCAGTATGTATGATGTAAATGTATGGTCCCTTAGTATTATCGCAGGTAAGTATTTTGCAGACCAGACTGCAAATCTCCGAGAATTTGCAGGAACTAGCCCTAGCTATAATGTGTATAAAACAAGTGATGAAAGATTTGTTGCACTCGGTGCATTTGAAATGAAATTTTGGGAAACATTTTGTAAAAAAATTGATAGAGAAGATTTGATCCCATTTGGAAAATTAACAAATGATGAAGGAGAACAAATCAGACAACAATTAAGTGCAATTTTTAGAACTAAGACTAGAGATGAATGGATTGATTTCTTTAAGGATGACGATATTTGTTTATCACCGGTTCGAGAGTTAAATGAAGTGTTTTCTGATGAACACTCGCAGATGAGATCTTTATATTATGAGATAGAACACCCAACAGAAGGATTCATAAAACAGCTAAGTCACCCAATTCGTTACGCTAACCATGGAGAATTAGAAAAGAGAAGAGCACCATTATTTGGTGAAAATACTGAAGAAATTTTACAGAAATTAATTATTGAAGAATAGGATGGTGGATTCAATGAATAGTATATTAGAAGATTTCAGAACTGCTACTAAAAAATTTGCAAAGGAGCAACTCAGCGAGAATGCAAAGGAATTTGATGAAAATGAGCAAATAGATCCATCAATGATAGAAAAGCTTAAAGAGCAGGGATATACAAGTATGATGTATCCGGCAGAATATGGGGGAGCAGAGGTAGGCCTTGATATAGTTTGTTCTGTTGTTGAAGAAATCGCCAAATATTGTGCTTCAACAGCAATTACATTGGTAGGACATTTAACTGGTTCAGTGGCATGTTTAGTCGGAGGAACGGACGAACAAAAAGAAAGATTTGTGTATCCAAACGAAACAAAACATAACATATTCGCTATTTCCATTTCGGAGCCAGGTGCGGGCTCGGACGTCACTTCCATAAGTGCTACTGCACAAAAAAAGGACGGTGGTTATGTCCTAAATGGCAATAAGTGCTTTGTAACTAATGGCGGTCTAGCAGATATTTATGTTGTATTTGCAAGAACTGACAAAAATGATAGAAAAGGAGGATTAAGCGCATTTATCGTACCTAAGGAAACAGTAGGTTTACATGTTGGAAAGAAAGAAAAGAAAATGGGATTAAGAGGTAGCTATACAACGGATTTATATCTTGAAAATGCCTGGATACCGGAAGACCAGCTAATAGGTAATGAGGGCGATGGCTTTTCTATTATCGAAAGAACGATGGATAGAACGAGAGTAGTTGTTGCGGCCCATGCACTTGGTATTGCTTCAGGGGCTGTAGAGTATGCTGTCAATTATGCAAATGAACGTAAACAATTTGGAAGAAGTATTGGTGAATTCCAAGGTTTGCAGTTCATGCTTGCGGATATGGCTATTAAAGAAGAATCAGCACGTAGAATGGTATATTATGCAGCTGAGCAAGTAATCAATAAAAATAAAAATGCAACCTATTATTCTTCCATTGCAAAAACTACTGCATCTGATGCAGCAATGGAAATTACAACGAATGCAGTTCAAGTGTTGGGAGGGGCGGGATACATACGCGACTATCCTGTAGAAAGAATGATGAGAGATGCAAAGGTAACTCAGATTTTTGAAGGAACTAATCAGATTCAAAGAATGATCATTGCCAAGTATAAATTAAACAAAAAATAAAAGGGGGATTTATATGTTAAAAGGATTGAAGAAAATATTAGTTACTTCTGCAGTGGGTATTATGAGTTTTGCGTTAATTTCTGGATGTGGCGGTCAGGAAGCAAGCCAAAATACTTCTCCATCTGATAGTGGCAATAAAACAGAAAATTCATCCCAAGAGCCAATTAAGGTTGGGGTAATTGGATCCTTTAGCGGTGCTGGAGCAGATATGGGTATAACAATGCGTAATGGAGTAGAAATGGCGATCGAAAAGTTTAATAAAGAAGGTGGTATCGATGGAAGAACCATCGAAATCATCAATTACGACGATGAAGGTAACCCAACAAAAGCAACTTCAGGTGCACAGAAATTAGTTTCATCTGAAAATGTAGTTGCGATACTTGGTAATCCAAATACAGCAACGTCGATTGCGACAGCGAACGTAGCTCGAGCAAGTAAGGTTCCTCAAATTGTACCTATTGCCCAATCACCTGAAGTATTGGAACCGGTAAGTCCTTGGGTATTTAGGGTGTCAGCTATTTCTAATATGGATATCGAAAAAATTGTAGATTTTATTAAAGAAAAAGGATGGAAAAGAATCGGATTGCTTTATGACACATCCGCGTATGGAATGTCAGGTAAACAAATTTTAGATGAAGTAGTGCCTGCCAATGGGCTTGAAATTGTGGCGTCAGAAGGTTATACAGTTGGAGCACCAGATTTAACAACACAAGCATTGAATTTACAAAAAGCAAATGCTGAAGTTGTAATAGTATGGGGATTAGGAGCAGACCACGGAAGATTTGTAAGTAATCTTGATAAAATTGGCTGGGATGTACCAGATATTGGTGGACGCGGTTCAATCTTTAAAATCTTCACAGAAATTGGTGGAAGTGCAGCTGATGGAACGATTGCAACTGCTTCTTTAGATCTTAGCCAAGATGAAGTAAAAGCATGGGTTGATGAATACAAAGGTCAATTTGGTGAGAAAGGAACAATTGATTTTGCAGCACTTGGTTATGATGCGGCAAGTGTTCTTATAGAGGCGATTAAAAGAGCTAATGAAAAGGGAGATATCAACCGTGAAAGTGTTAGAGATGGCATCGAGTCAATTGACAGCTTTGATACGATAACTGGACCTGAAGGTTACACTATTTCCTTTGGACCAGATAAATTTGAAGGCTCTAGCAAAGAAGCAGTAATAATGGTGCAACATAAAGATGGTAAATGGGAACCTGTAGCTCAATAAAGAAAGGGGAATAAATATGGGGAAAATTGGTGTTGTTGGTGGAGGATTAATGGGATCGGGGATTGCATTTCATTTAAGTAGTCAGTTAGAGGATAGAATAATTATTCATGAGGTTTCTGAAGAGGCATTTGCTGGTACTAGACAAAGATTTGATCGCTTTGGCAAAAATGCTATCAAGCGTGGTGTAGAGGAAGAGATTGTAAACAACTGGATCAATAAAATTGAATATACCACAAGTATAGAAGAACTAGCTGATTGCTCTTTAGTTATTGAAGCGGTCTACGAAAATCTACAAGTCAAACAAGAAATTTTCAAGAAACTAGAAGCTGTTGTTAGCGATAAGGCAATTTTAGCTACGAACACGTCTGGAATAAGTATTTCAGAAATAGGATCTGTGATGAAACATCCTGAAAGATTTATAGGAACTCACTTTTTTAATCCAGTACCTGTGATGAAACTAGTAGAATTAATTACTGGAATTCATACACAACAAGAAACGATTGATGAAATCAGAAACTTATGCGAAAAAATTAACAAAGAAGTAGTAGTGTCCAACGATTTTCCTGGGTTTATTGTAACTAGAATTGGGCAGGCAATGATGTGTGAAGCAGTGCGTTGTCTCGAACAAGGTGTAGCTATGGTTGAAGATATCGATAATGGAATGAAGCTTGGTTATAACTATCCGATGGGTCCGTTAGCATTGATGGATTTGATCGGATTGGATACAGAATTAAAAATTCAACAATCATTATTTGAAGAATTTGGTGAGGTTTTCCGACCTAGTCCACTCCTTAAGAATATGGTAGCTGGTGGATTACTGGGTAGGAAATCTGGTAGAGGTTTTTATAATTATGAATAAGGTGGGTCTAAACATGGGTTATTTTGAAGTTTTTCAACAAAAACACATCGCAAAACTTATTCTCAATAGACCACCTGTAAATGCTCTTAGTTTGGAAGTATTAGCAGAATTAAGGATGCATTTAGAAATGATAAGTAACGATAGCGAAGTAAGAGTGTTGATCATTACGGCTAGTGGAGAAAAGTTTTTTGCGGCAGGGGCCGATATTAAAGGACTACAAAATGCTGGAGTAGAGGAAGGAAAAAGGATAAATAAACAATTTCTAGAAACCTTTGACCAACTTGCTAAATTACCAATACCAACTATTTGCTCTGTAAATGGGCTTTCACTAGGTGGCGGTACCGAATTAGCCCTTGCATGTGATATTAGGATTGCTTCAGACCAAGCTCAATTTGGCCTTCCAGAAACAAATCTTGGCTTAATACCTGGCGGTGGGGGAACTCAACGGTTGCCCCGCCTAGTATCTATAGGCAGAGCAAAAGATATCTTATTTACTGGAAGACGGGTATCAGCAAAAGAAGCATTGGAAATCGGGTTGGTAGAGTATGTAGTATCCTACTCTGAATTATCGGATTTTTCCGACAAACTAGCTCAAACAATTAGTGAAAAAAGCCCAAATGCAATAAGAACAATTAAACAAGCAATAAATAGCGGTATGAATGCAGAGTTAACAACAGGACTTGAAATCGAGCTAGAGTTAGGTAGTCATTGTTTTGGAAGTGAAGATTTCAAAAAGGGTATATCCGCCTTTTTAGAAAAGAGAAAACCAGTATTTTAATTGTAGGGGGGGAAAAATATGTCTAATAGGAAGTTAAGCTATTACCAGAGCCCAGGCGAGGTTTTTCCTCTTGGACGTACATTTGGTGATGTTATTGAAAAAGCTGCTAATGAAATACCAGATAAAGTTTTTATTTACTTTGAGGATCGAACAATTACCTATTCTCAACTTCACCAATTAACGAATATCATAGCTCTTAACTTAATTAACAAAGGCTTTAAAAAAGGGGACCGACTTGGTATCTGCCTTCCTGATTGGCCGGAATATTCATTAATATATTATGCTTGCGCAAAAGTTGGTATTATTACCATGCCTGTTAGCCCTCGATACCGAGAAAAGGAATTCACGATGATATTAGGTCATTCTGGAGCAAAACACGTAATTGTAGCAGCGGACTGGCTTGATTTTGATTATGTGGGGATGGTTGAAAACCTAAGGAAGAATGAATTGAAAGAATTAGAGAATATTATTGTTGTAGGAAAAACTGAATCTATTAAAGAAGCCTCATATATAATAAATTTTGAAAATTTAAGTAAGTCTGAATTCAGCATTGAGGAAGTAAATAATAAATTGCAACAGTATTTAGCAAGTCATCCTGTAGATGCTGATGATTTACTTGAAATTTGCTACACTTCTGGAACTACAGGAGCCCCAAAAGGTGTAATGGCGACTCATAATAACCGAATTGCGGTTGGAACACTAAACAATGAATCATGGGGCGCTAGACCAAGTGATATTATGATTGCGATGGCTCCGCTAGCCCATTCAACGGGTAGCAATCATTCACAAAATGGAGCCTTATTGGGTAGATTCTCAATTGTATATTTAGGTATATGGAAGCCTGAGAAAACAATTAAGTATATTGAAAGATTTGGTGCAACGATATTAATCGGAGTTCCAGCAATGTTTATTGCAATGATCCACCACCCAGACTTTAACAACTACAATGTACAAACTGTACGGGGGACTTGGTGTGCAGGGGCTCCAGTTGCAGTATCTGTAGCAAGAGAAATCTCCAACGCTTTTGGTTCAACATTTATACAATGCTATGGAACAACCGAGTGTGGCGGCAATCACTGTACAAAGCCTGATGATCCAATTGAACTGTCTTGCGGAAGTGGTGGTCCTCCTATAAGAGGCACGGAAGCAAAAATCATAGATCCTAATGGTAATATTGTTCCAATTGGAGAACCGGGAGAAATTTGTGCCCGTGGAGCTACCGTAATGCTAGGCTATTATAACAATCCGGAAGCGAATGAGAGAACAATCGATAAAGCAGGTTGGTTCCACAGCGGTGATTTAGGTGTTATGGATGTAAATGGTTATGTGAAAATTATTGGGCGAATTAAAGATATGGTAATTCGCGGAGGAGAAAACATTTACATTTCTGAAATGGAAGAAGCCATCTATCAACACCCAGAAGTACAGGAAGTACATGTTGTTGGGTATCCAGATGAATATTTGGGAGAAAGAACTTGTGCGTTTATTAAACCTAAAACCCCAGACAAAGTTTTAACTAGAGACACTTTTGTAGAATTTCTAAATGGGAAAATTGCCAAGTATAAGATTCCGGACAAAGTAATCATGATTAAAGAGTTTCCCGTATCCCATAGCGGAAAAATCCAAAAGTTTAAACTTCAGGAATTGATTAAAGGGGTAGAAATTTCATGAGGAAACCATTAGAAGGTCTTCGCATATTAGATTTATCGAGGTTGCTTCCAGGTGGATACGGCACTTTAATTTTAGCAGATTTAGGTGCGGAGGTTATAAAAATTGAAAGCATAGAAGGCGATCCAAGCAGAGAAATTCCTCCATTCGTTGGTTCTGAAAGCCATCATCATTTGACAATAAATCGGAATAAAAAAAGCGTGGCTCTTAATTTAAAAACTGATGCCGGCAGAAAAGTGTTTTATGATTTGGCTAGAAACTCTCATTGTATACTTGAAAACTTTCGACCCGGAGTTGCCAAAAAATTAGGTATTGACTTTGAAGAAATAGATAAAATCAACAATAAAATTGTATATTGTTCTTTATCGGCTTTTGGTCAAGATAGCCCTTATAAAGAGCTTCCTGCTTTTGATCTTAATTTTACGGCATTAAGTGGAATATTAGGACTATCTCAATTAAATGAAAATGGTAATCCATCCATTCCTGGGTTGTTGTTGGCCGATACGTCAGCAAGTTTGTGGACAGTTATTTCGATCTTGGCTGGTTTAAAAGATGTTGAGCAAAATGGCAAATCGGCTTATATCGATTTAGCAATGCATGATGGCTTGCTGTCATTATTGACAATTATTGCAGGCCGCTACTTTGCCGATGGTAACATATCATCAGGCTTTACTGGTAACTCTGCCGCCTGGAATGTATATAGGACAAAAGATAACAAACATATTAGTCTTGCAGCCTATGATAAATATTTTTGGAAGAGATTTTGTGAGCTAGTTAATAGAGAAGATTTAATTACACACGATTTCCATAATCATGAGCAAAGTGAGGAAATCATTTCAATTGTTCAATCTATTTTTATCCAGAAAAAAAGGGATGAATGGGAGAGTCAATTTTTACATGCTAATCTTCCGTTTACACCTGTAAAAAGCATTGATGAATTAGAGGAAGACTCTCATATTCAGCAAAAAGAAATTTTTCAAAGATATCGTACAAAAACTGATAAAGAAATGAAATACATTAAAACACCTATATATTCTTCTATTAATGATAAAAAACCGGCACCGTTACTTGGTGAGGATGCCCGGGATCTTTTAATGTCAATCGGGTATATAGACACGGAAATAAATAGTTTGTTAGAAAATAAAGTTATAAAGATTATGTAAAGTAATAATATTATTAATAATAAAAAAACTAACTTACAGGAGTGATATTTCTATGAATTTAGAAGATGTATTATATGAAAAGACGAATGGAACTGCCAAAATTACGATAAACCGTCCGAAATCATTAAATGCTTTCCGAGCAGAAACAGTACAAGAACTAATTTGGTGTTTCCGTGATGCATGGGATGATAATGAAATTGGCGTAGTAGTATTAACTGGATCAGGTGATAAAGCATTTTGTGTTGGTGGAGATTTAAAACAACGTGAGTCTGGTGGTTATGGAAGTAATGGAGGATTAACCGGCGGAATGGGGTTAGAGATGGAGACCCTTCACTATGTCATTCGTAACATTCCGAAACCAGTTATTGCAGCCGTAAATGGCTATGCTATTGGCGGAGGTCATGTGCTTCATGTGTTATGTGACTTAACAATTGCTTCTGATCGCGCTGTTTTTGGTCAGACAGGTCCTAAGGTTGGAAGTTATGACGCTGGGTTTGGATCTGCATACTTAGCAAGGGTACTCGGAGAAAAGAAGGCAAGGGAAATTTGGTATCTTTGCCTACAATACAGTGCCGAAGAAGCACAACAGATGGGCTTGGTTAACAAAGTTGTCCCACATGAACAACTACATGAAGAAGTTGATAAGTGGTGTGAGTTAATCCTGCAAAAGAGCCCAACTGCATTAAAAATGTTAAAAGCTTCATTTAATGCAGATTCAGCAAATATCGAAGGTATTTCACAATTGGCTTTCGGAAGTTTGGCTATGTTCTATAAATCAGATGAAGCATTGGAAGGTAAAAATGCATTCGTGGAAAAACGTCCTGTTGATTTTAGTAAGTTTAGAAAATAATTGTAAAGAGGGTTAGATCATGAATGTAATGGAGTTGTTTAACTTAAAAGGGAAAGTTGCTATTATTACGGGCGGCGGTCAAGGTATTGGAAAACAAATGGCAACAAGCCTAGCGGAAGCAGGATGTAACATTGTTCTATGTTCTAGGAATGTAGAAACATGTAAGGAAAGTGCAGAGGAATTAGGTAAATACGGGATTAAAACTAGAGCCTATAGATGCGATGTATCAAATGAAGAGGAAGTCCGGCAGTTAATTGATAATGTCGTTAATGAATTTGGAAAAGTTGATGTTTTAATTAATAATAGCGGTACAAATTGGGCAGCTCCTGCAGAAGATATGCCATTAAAAGGTTGGGAAAAAGTCATTAACGTAAATTTGACAGGTACATTTTTAATGACAAAAAATGTTGGTAAAAGAATGATCGAACAAGGATACGGAAAAATCATCAGTATTTCATCATGTACAGGTCTAAGAGTTGACCCGCCAGAAGTCTTAGATGCTGTTGGTTATTCTACAAGTAAGGCAGCTGTTATACATCTTACTAAAGATTTAGCAATGAAATGGGGGAAATATGGGATAAATGTGAATGCAATTGCTCCAGGATATTTCCCTACCAAAATGACTAAGCAATTTTTGGAGGAAAAAGGTGACATTGTCATCGAAAGGGCTCCTTTAAAGAGAATTGGAGACGATAATGGTTTGAAGGGTGCAGTCCTGTTTTTGGCCTCCAGTGCTAGTGATTTTGTAACCGGTCAAGTTATTGCAGTTGATGGTGGTTTTTCCTTATAAGACATAGAAATGGGTGGTACGGTTTGATGACGGTTGCAGTTATTGGTGCGGGAACAATGGGTACAGGAATTGCTCAACTATTTGCTCAATCAGGTTATAAAGTAATTCTATTTGACGAAAATGAGAATTCCTTAAAGACTAGTTTTGATAAAATAAAAAATCATCTCCAAAAGGTAAACTTAAAAAATAAACTAGATGAGGATGTAGAGATTATTTTACAAAAAATACAAACTACATCTAATATCGAGGATCTTAAAGAAATAGCTTATATTACCGAAGCTATACCCGAAAAAACGGAATATAAGCAGGTTTTATTTTCTACATTAGAAAATATATGTAATAAGGATACTGTTTTTGCTACAAACACATCAGGATTGAATATTACTGAAATATCATCAGTATTAAAATATCCGGAACGACTTGTAGGAACACATTATTTTTATCCTCCTCCACTAATGGAACTGGTAGAATTAATCAGGGGTAAACATACAAATGAGGAGACTTTTGAAAAAGCAAAACAAATTGTCGAGAGTTTGAATAAGAAGTGGATTGAAGTAAAGGAATCTCCATTATTTGTTGTTAATCGTGTCCTAATACCTATGATTAATGAGGCCATTTGTGTATTAGAAGAAGAAGTTAGCACAAAAGAGGAAATTGATGAGGCTATGAAATTGGGAGCACACCACCCTATAGGACCGCTTTCTCTTGCTGATACTGTGGGATTAGATGTGATTTTACATTGTATGGAAACTTTATTCAAAGAGACGAATAATCCTAAATATCAACCTTCCAATCTGCTGTACGAACTTGTTGAAAAAGGTATATTAGGCAGAAAAACAGGTAGAGGGTTCTATCAATATATCTAATCTACAAAACATAAACACATTCAATGCTTGAGTATTATACATTGATAAAATTATAAACGTTTCGGGAGGCTTCAAATGAAACTGGAAGGAAAAGTTGCTTGTATAACAGGCTCTGCTCGTGGATTAGGTTATGCGATGGCTAAACATATGGCTACAGAAGGTGCAAAAGTAGTAATTAATGATATTGATGACGTAAGCGTATCTAACGCTGTGGAACTATTAAGAAACGAAGGCTATGACGCTAGTGGCTATGTTGCAAATGTTGCTAGCAAGGAACAAGTAACTGCAATGATGGAGTCTATCTATGATACCAATGGAAGATTAGATGTTTTAGTAAATAATGCAGGTGGTAGTCTACGAACGCCAAAAATACTAGATGAAATTATGGAAGAACATTGGGATATGGTTTTGAATGTTAATTTAAAAGGAACCTTTCTATGCTCTCAAGCCGCTGTTCCATATATGCAGGATGGATCGGGTGGAAGTATAATAAATGTGGCTTCTATCGGTGGGAGAACTGCTAGTATTGTGACCGGTGTTGCATATGCAGCTGCAAAAGGTGGAATCATCTCCTTTACTAGAAGATTAGCAAAAGAGGTTGGTCCTTTCGGAATTAGAGTGAATGCAATTGCTCCTGGATTGGTGATCAGCGGAGATCGTATGCAAGAAACTTGGGAAAACATGAATGATGTGGAACAGAATTCCGTATTCGATGAAATACCATTACGTCGTTTGGGAACAATCGAAGAACAAGCAAGTGTCGTAACTTTCTTGGCTTCCGAAGACTCGAAGTACATGACAGGGACAATAGTAGATGTGAATGGCGGCCGTTTTATGGGATGAAAAATAAGTACCAGCAACAAAAAAATGAAATTTTGTTGCTGGATTTCTTTTTACTATTTAGAAAGTTTTTAATTTTCTAACTACAGAAGACAAATTTATGGAAGAAATCTCTCTTTTATGTAAGAATATTAATTATTAAACTACAAAATTAATATAAGAGAGGGATTTAAATGGAAAATCGTGATAATGTTCTCATTACTGGTTTTGCCCAGCTGCCGAGAGGAACAACATTATATGAAAGAAACAAAATCATAGGAGTTGTTCTTGTTGTTAATACAAAGACGGAAATAATAGAAGATGCGGAATTTACATTTGTTGCCGATCTAACCAATTTCTATTTAAGTGATCTTTTAAAAGGTTATGATTTGAAGAAAGGCCTGCAGCCACTTACTGAAACCATAAAGAAACATTGTCTAGTACCATCGCAAGGCGCCATTATCCAGGCTGTTCGTTCAGCATGGGATAGATACAATGAATCGAAAGTAAATATAAATTAAAAAATATATTTAGAAAACAAAAACAGTTGACAATTCAGAGACTTTGTATTATTATAATAGTCAGAATATTATATTAACTGGATATCTACTTGGGATGCTCAAAAAGCACTCTATTGTAATAGGTATAACCCAGTGACATAGCCCCTTAAAACTAGGGGTGTATGTTACTGGTTTTTTTCATTTTTAGCTTTTTCTGGTTATCTATGAGGGTTGATTAAAAATCAATCTTATCAATAGATAAAACCCAGTAACAAGGTATTCATTTTGTTACTGGGTTTTTGGTATTAATAGATGGTCATTAAGCTCATAAATCTATACTCATTTAAAATAATATAAAATTCATGGAGGTAATTTATAATGAATCAACTGGCTTACATGATCGAAAGAAGTGCCCAGTATTTCAGATATAATACGGCGTTAATTTCCGAAGGTAAAATTATGACATTTGAAGAAGTTCACAAAGCTTCAAATTCATTAAGTAATGCTTTTCAGAAACTAGGTGTTAAAAAAGGGGAGAGAGTGGGAGTTTTACTTCCTAATAGCTCACCTTATTGTATCGTTGATTTTGCATTAATAAAAAGTGGTTTAGTACGCTTACCTTTAAATACGAGACTAACATCAAGTGAAATTGAATATATCATTAATGATTCGGGTGCTTCAGTACTTATCTATGGAAGCGATTACGAGAAAAAAGTAAACGAAATTAGGGATAAAATACCAACTGTTAAACATTTCATATGCCAAGGTAATGAAAAAACTAGTGATCTATCATATGGGAAATTACTTGAACAGAATAGTGATGAAAATAATTATGTCAATACGAATGACGATGATTTATTTCAAATATTATATACATCTGGAACTACTGGTAAACCGAAGGGTGCAGTTACAGATGTACGTTCAAGAATTTCATCATTAAATAATGTCTTTATTGATGAATTAACAATAAAGCCCAATGATGCAATGATTCACGTTGCTTCACTAGCACACGGAGGTGGTACAAAGGTATTGCCACACTTTGTAAAGGGTGCAACGAACATTTTAATGCCTAAATTCTCAGTCGGTGAATTTTTTAATCTAGTGGAGAAATATAAAGTTACGACAACCTGGATGGTTCCAACGATGATTTCAATGCTAATTGAATTTGAAAATCTTAAAGACTATGACTTTAGTAGTTTAAACACAATTATTTATGCAGGCGCCCCTATGCCAGTAGCTACATTGAAAAGAGCAATAGACGTATTCGGAAATATCTTTGTTCAAGTTTATGGTTTAAGTGAAGCGCCAAATCCTGATTTAGTTTTAACAAAAAACGATCATATTACAGGTTTATATGAAAAGCCTAGAATCCTAGCTTCAGCTGGTCGTGAAATCATGAATGCTAGAGTACTGCTAGTAGATGAGGAAGGTGATGAGGTACCGACCGGTGAAATTGGTGAAGTCATCATTTCAGGCGATAACATTATGAAAGAGTATTGGGGCTTAGAGGAAGCAACAAAGGAAACAATCCGTGATGGTTGGCTATATACGGGTGACTTAGCACGGAAAGATGAAGAAGGATATATCTACATCGTGGATCGGCGTAAAGATATGGTTATAAGTGGTGGATACAATATCTATCCTAGAGAAATTGAGGAAGTCCTTTACCAACATCCTAGTGTTTTAGAGGCAACTGTATTTGGAATTCCGGATGATAAGTGGGGAGAATCTGTTAAAGCTTGTGTAGCACTTCGACAAGGAGAATCGGCAACGGCTGAAGAATTAGTTGAATATTGCCAAAAATATCTAGCAAGCTATAAAAAGCCAAAATCTATTGATTTCCTAAATGAACTGCCAAAAAGCTCTAATGGAAAAATTTTGAAACGGCAGTTAAGGGATCGATATTGGGAGGCATTTGATCGTCAGGTTTGATTTTTATAATTTCGGGAGGGGTTTATATGACACAAAAAACAGAGGACATTATTTTAGCAAAGAAAAAATGGGAAGAAGAACGATTGAAGCCTTGGCTCAAAGAAAATCCTGAACGAAAAAGTGAATTCTTAACTAAATCTGGGCTTCCGATTAATGCATTATATACTCCAGAGAATATTAGCAATAATCCGGACCATTATTTTAAGGCAATAAATTTCCCTGGTCAATATCCTTTTGTGCGCGGGGTAGACCCATCAATGTACCGAAGCAATATCTGGGTCATGGGGATGTATTCAGGGTTTGGGTCGGCTGAAGAAGCAAATAAAAGATATCGATATCTTTTAGAACAGGGTCAAACTGGTTTCTCAATTGCGTTAGATTTACCAACTCAGGTTGGATACGATTCTGATTATGAACTCTCAGAAGGAGAAGTTGGAAAAGTAGGAGTTGCTATTGATTCTCTTGAGGACATAGAACGACTTTTTGATGGGGTTGCTTTTGATAAGGTACGTCAAATTAGAACTACAGCAAATGCCATCGGCCCCTTAATGGTAGCGTTATTGGTTGCCTATGCTGAAAAACAAGGAATTGATCCGAACAATATCAAGATATTTCTACAAAACGATGTGTTGAAAGAGTACATTGGGCGTGGAACATATATTTATCCACCAAAGCCCTCTGTTAAATTATCAGCAGATGTTATCGAATATTGTTCAAAGCATCTGCCAAGCTGGGTGCCGATCGCCTTCAGCGGGTATCACATTAGGGATAGTGGAAGCACAGCTATTCAGGAACTTGCGTTTTCCTTGTCAAATGCAATTGCTTATATAGATGAAACATTGTCACGTGGTGTTAATATTGATGATTTTGCTCCTAAAGTTTTTACATTTTTAGCTTCCAGTGTTGATTTTCTTGAGGAGGTTGCAAAGTTTAGGGCAGCACGCAGAATATGGGCGAAACTGATGAAAGAAAAATATGGAGCCAAAAATCCTGATTCGATGAGATATCGTATTTTTGCATATACATTAGGTGGCGCTTTAACAGCTCAACAGCCATTAAACAATATAGTTCGAGTCACAATTGAAACGATGGCTGCAGCACTAGGTGGGGTGCAAACGGTTGCAACATCATCCTTTGATGAAGCACTAGGACTACCAACCGAACAAGCGGTAACGGTTGCACTTCGAACTCAACAAATTGTTGCTGAAGAGAGTGGCGTAACAAACACTATTGACGGCTTAGGTGGCTCTTATGCTATTGAAAGTCTTACAGACAAAATTGAGGAAGAGGTCATGAAAGAGCTTGAAAGGATCGAACAGCTTGGTGGGGCAGTAGCTTGTATTGAAAATGGTATTTTCCAAAAGGAACTTGCGGAGACAGCCTATCGTTACCAAAAGAATATTGAATCAGGAAAAGAAATTCTTGTAGGCGTTAATAAATATAAGGTGGAGGAAGATCTCGATACACCGGTATTTGAAGTAAATGAGGAATCAGAAAAACGACAAATTGAAAAATTAAAAGAATTAAAGGCTCGAAGAAATGAAGCTAAAGTTAAAGAAACTTTAAAACAAATTAAAGAAGTGGAAGAAAGAGGAGAAAATGTTATTCCAGCGATGATTGAAGCAGTGAAAGCATATGCCACTTTAGGAGAAATAAGTGACGTGCTTCGTGATCTATATGGAATTTATCAAGATCCAGCAGAGTTCTAAAATGAATTTGAGAAGGAGAGATTATAGGTGATTGGGATTACAAATATTTATCCTTATCTTCCTCACTACCGTTTAAAAGTAGAGTCGATTAATAAGGCTTGGAACCGCTCCCCTGGAAAAGGAGAACGGGCTATTGCAAATTTCGATGAAGATGTTATTACGATGTCCGTAAATACTCTTTCCAGTGTGAAAAAAAGCTGGGATGATATTAATTTTTTAATACATGCTACTACAAGTAGCCCATTTATAGAGGAAAGTAGTTCTGATTTAATTTCCTACGTTTTAGGAATAAATAATAATTCTATAAATCTTAACATAAACCAATCACTAACAAGTGGCACAACCGCTTTGCATGTAGGCTTTAACCTGTTAAAACAATATAAAAAAGGATTGATCATTACTGCCGATCGTCGAGATATACAAAGTGGAGATGAGCATGAAAAAGTATTTGGCGAAGGTGCATGTGCAATTGAAATTGGAACAGAAAATGTTCTGGCAAAATTAGAAGCATTTTCTTCTATATCAGATTTTGGTTATGATACATGGAAATTACAAGATGATGTATCAGTTAAAAAAAGTGACGATAAATTTGCAAACGAGGTAAAATTAGAAAATTTAGCTGCTGTTGGAAGAGAGCTTTTAGTGAAAAGTAACCTTCAACCATCAGATATCGAATGGATTGTTGTTGACGATTCACAACCCAAGTTAGCCAAAACAATTGGGAATAGGCTGGGCTTTACTCCAGAACAGCAATTTAAGACTTCATTAAGTAATGAAGTTGGGTATTTAGGTGTATCATCTGGTTTCTTCTATTTAAATAAACTATTACTTAAAGCTAAAAACGGCGAACGCATTATGTTGTTACAATCAGGGTCTGGTGCAGATGGGTATATCTTTAGCGTAACAGAAAACGTAGAGTCTTTTAAAAGTGAAAATGGATTATTAACACAAATAAGTTCCAAAAAAGTAATTGAAAATTATAATGAAGCTTTAGTAAGAAGAGGTCTTCAAAATACTGTTGAATTGAAACCATATGCAACAAAAACATACTTACGAAGGGAACGGGAAAATAATCTTCGCTTGCGTGCTCAAAAATGCAAGGAGTGTGGTTTTATTCATTTTCCAGAGCGACCAAATTGTCACCATTGTCAGTCGCGAGAAAAAATGGAGTGGCAATGGTTAGAAAGGTCAGGAACTATTGTAACCTTTACACATGATCATGTTTTCCCTGGATCCATTGAACCAAAGACGATGGTAGTCATTGATCTTGATGGTGGTGGCCGTATTTTTACACAGATGACTGATCATAGTCCAGAACAAGTAAAGATTGGAAATCGTGTCACATTATCTTTCCGAAAATTCCATGAGGGTGGAGACTTTCCTAATTATTATTGGAAGGCAACACCTGCTTTAAAAGGCGGCGATCTAATATGACTGAAAAAGTTGCGATTATTGGCTTAGGTGCTACAAGATTTACTGAGCATTTTAATAAAAGTTATGGTGACTTAGTTGAAGATGCCACTTTTCAAGCACTAAATATGGCCAAATTAGAATTAAAGGATATCGAAGCAGCTTGGCTTGGAACTTGCTATGCTTATGAATATGGAAC
>JAENZK010000043.1 GCA_016841285.1 Guptibacillus hwajinpoensis
AATCGATCATGTAATGCAAACCCATCATGCCTATTTAACTGACGAACTTCCTATGCTTGGACAGCTAGTTACCAAAATTTATCGTGTACATGGTGCAAACCATTCTGAACTAGGCGATGTGTACAATAATTTTCATGATTTAAGCAAGGAATTAATGGAACATATCATTAAAGAAGACCAAGTTATCTTCCCTTTAATTAAATCATATGAAGCTGACCCTTCTTCAGAAAAACTTGAGGAAGTTAAAGTAGCTATTAACGAACTAGAGCAAGAACATGACCATGCCGGAGATTTATTAAAACTTATCCGTGAAATTACAAATGATTACCAATTACCAGTTGATGCTTGTATGACTTATACGACTACGTTCCAAAGATTGGAAGCACTAGAAGCGGATATGTTTATTCATGTTCATAAAGAAAATAACATCTTATTCCCACGTTTTTTGAATAATTAATATTGTCCATGGCTGTTTCGTTGGTTACTTGCTAACTATCGAAACAGCTTTATTTATGTTCAGAAAAATCAATAGACATGAGTCACCCCATGTCTTTTATGGTCATATTTTATAATCTCTATTTATCATTAATATCCGTAATCCCAGTCAACAATGTCCTCTTTAAAGCCAATAACCACTACATTTCCTAAATCCACTTTGTGATTGTTAAGAGTACAAGTGCAATTTTCGTCGCCACATTGTTGCTTGATTTCCTCTAAAGTTTCCTTCCTAACATCCTCTAAAACGATAACATCCTGTTGATTACGGTAAAGTACAGCTGTACCTGCCATAATTCAATGCGCCACCTTTCATTTCTCTCACCGTTTTTGTTCTTCACACTTATAATTATAAGCTTGTTTATTTTTTGCACCACTAATTTGTGAATTATTTCACATTTATGGCAAAAAATATAAAACATTTTGTTACAAAACAAAAAATCAGATGTTACTACTATGAAAAGTGTTATAATTATCTACATATACAACTGTTTTTTTAAGCGCTTACATTCCCTTTCAATAAGAGACTCCCTGTCAAGTAGAGAGTCAAATTAAGAAGCACTAATTATTAGTTATTATTATAAAGATCACAAATATACTGAATTACAGATTGGTCTTCTTCTTTTGTTTGTTTTTTATCTTCCGGCTTTACCTCAACTGTATTTGGCATGTAAAATCTTCCTTCCTGTTATTTTGCTTTTTTGATTTATCGATATTTTCTGATAATTTTAAACCCGAATGAGCAATTAGTCAACACCATAATTGATAATTTTTTCTAGAAATTTATGTCATTTTTATGGAAGCGATATCATATCAATCAGGAATATCCGAATATTGTAATAAAGGTATAAAAATAAGCTGCCGATACTATCGGCAGCTATCACTAAATTTAAAATATCAGTCTCTTATTGGCAGCTTCTCATTTTTAGGAGAAGGAAACAAAGGTCGGTCTCCGTGACCTTTATAGTCACGCAAATATTCCTTTAAGGCCCTTTTTACATTTTTTCCTAATGGAAGCTTTTTGTGATCGGATTGTTCGTCTTGCTTATCAAATTCGTCATTTTCAATTACTACTTTAAGCATTTTGACAAACCTCCCTCTTATTGAATTGAAGTTTCCCCCTATTTAATTATAATAGATTTAAGCAAATACAGAAATAGGCAATTGTTCTCCTACCCTAAATATATCTTACTGTTTCATCTAAATGCTCAGCTGAAAGAGCTACTTTTTCAGTTGCAACTCCAATTTGCTCGATCACCTTAACTAATTCATCTACTTTATCCTCTACACTTTGAATATCCTGCAATGATTCATTAATGGATTTTGTAATATTTTCAAATGCATCATTTGTGAAGTTGGACTCGGCTTCTCCCTGAACAACCATTGTTTGCACTTCATTTATCGAATTCACTACTTCTGTTGTATATTCATTAGATTTACCAATTAATGTGCTTATTTCAGAAACTGATTTTTTTGTCTCGTCTGCAAGCTTACGCACTTCATCCGCTACAACTGCAAATCCTTTTCCATATTCCCCTGCCCTTGCTGCTTCAATGGCTGAATTTAGCGCCAGCAAATTCGTTTGTTCAGCAATATCTTGGACAATGGAAACAACCTTTTTAATTTGTTCACTTGATTCATTAAGCTGAAGGATGATCGTCTTCATATGGGCAGTACTTGCTGTCATCGATTTGATTTGATTTGTAAGAGCAATCATTCGGTTTTGTCCTTCTATTGCTGCTTCCTTCGTCATTTTTGACTTGTTTGTAGAGCTCATAACATTAAAGTTAACTTCCTGACTGCTTGCGATTAATTGTTCAACTGAGGCACTTGTTTCTTCCGAAAGGGCGGCAACTTCCTCACTAACATTTGTAATTCTATTCTTCAGATCACATTTAACCTCTTCATATTGTTTTTCCTTCTCTAGCATATTTTCCTTATGATATTCATCTAGTACAAGCTGCATCTCAAAGTTTAGTAGAATTGTTAAGGCATGAATAAATTCACGAATGGAATGGCGCCCACCGATATTTTCGAATATTAAATTCATGATCGAGATTTGAATATTTTGTAAGGCTGCCATGTACCATTTTGGTTCAAGCTCAATATCATAATGAACCTTTGCAACCCTTTTGCGACTTTCAATAAAAGAGTCATCTATTTTACCGCTAAACATTTGTATCAAATAACTCTCGAGAGTATTTTTCAAATGCGCAATCGTCGAATGTTTCTCAATGATTTGTTTTAAATCCTCTACCGTTAATATTGAATCATAAAATGAGTCAATGATTATATCTATATTTTCTTTAACTAATGGTTGGAGAGCCTTGATTAATTTCAAATTATTTACATCTAATTGGACCAAGTCTAGTTGTTTTTTTATTTTTATATCTGAAATATTAATTAAAACCTCCATATCCCTTGCCGTACTTAACCATTCACCATCCATGATCACATCCTGATTGGAAAAACGTTTAAAGAAGCTCATGTACTTGTCCTCCTTTGCGAACAAAATCAACTAAGGTTAATTATAACAAATAAATTTTTTCCGAATTAGTAAAGTTTTGTTAACAAATAAAGCAGGGCTAGAATTCCAGCCCTGCTTTCATTATCCAATAATAATCTTTTCTTTCGGAAAATGATATTTCTCTTCCTTTTCTTGACCACGAATTAAAAATAGAAATGAAAAGATACCTATTCTTCCAACAAACATTAATCCAATAATGACTAATTTCCCTAGTGAGCTAAGGTCAGGTGTGATCCCCATAGATAAGCCGCAAGTCCCAAAAGCCGAGGCCACTTCAAATATGATTGGTAAAATTGGAAATGATTCAAGATAAGATAATATCGTAATAGATGTTCCACATAAAATAATTGCTGTTGTTATCACAACATAAGCCTTCGTTATATCCAAAGGGTCAATCTCACGATTAAATACTTTGATTGTATTTCTTCCTTTTGCGTAAAAAACGATACTTAAGCACATAATTGCAAATGTTGTTGTTCGAATTCCTCCTCCTACACTTGAAGGAGATGCACCAATAAACATAAAAATGGACATAATCAAAATGGTCGGTTCCGTAAATTGCGATATATCCATTGTAGATAAGCCAGCACTTCGTGTTGTCACGGATTGGAACAACGAAAAGAAAAAGGCCTCATGCCACTTTTTCCCTATAAAGAAATGGTTCCACTCCAACAATAAGAATATAAGAGTACCAAAAATAACTAAAGCAAAAAAAGTTGTTGCTGTAATCTTTGTAAAAAGTGAAAAATGGAATGGATATTTCCCTTTATGGGTTAAATAATGTTTCACCTCAATTAACACGGGAAAGCCAATAGCACCTAGGATAATAAGAATTATAGTTATAAATTGAACAAAATAATCCTGGGCAAACGGCGCAAATGACGCTCCTGTGATATCGAAACCAGCGTTTGTTGTTGCGCTGATTGATACAAATAGACCATGTAAAAATGCCTCCTGCCAGGTCGAATAATATTTTAAAAAATATGTACTTAATATAACTGTACCTAAAGCTTCAATAACAAGAATTAAATACAGGATCTGTTTAGCTAAATAGACAAGCCCGGAAAATGTTGATTGATTATGGTCAATCCTTATTAAAAGGCGTTCCTTGAAGCCTATTTTCTTTCCGATAATAAGCCAAATAAAGGTTCCTAAAGTCATGATTCCAATTCCGCCGAACTGCATTACAAACATTAAAAAGAAATACCCAGTAACACTAAATGTCTCAACTATTGGTACAACTGTTAAGCCTGTAACGCTAATGGCACTTACAGCCGTAAACAGCGCATCAATAAAGCTTAAAGAAACGCCAGGTTTGTGGGCAATCGGCAGGATTAACAAGAGCGTTGAAAATAGAATTGCACTTAAATAATAGACAACTATTAATTGAACCGATGTTAGCTTTAATAAATTTTTCTTTCTCTTTTTTTCTAACAAAATTGTCATATATTTCTCCTTATTGATGATCAAAACTATTGTCCTTAGTTTACAATGTCCGTAGAAAATGTCAACGTAACTTCATAAAAAACAAGAACATACGCTCTTTTATAAGAACAAACTTTCGTATATAATGTATCTGGAGTAATACGAAAGGTGGAATCCCATTTGATAAAAGACCGTGGCACGATTAAATGGACAGCGATGATGCTTCCTGAACATGTTCATGAATTAAGAGAGCTATGGGAGAAAGATAAAAAGGTACCCGAGCGATCAATTGATGAACAGAAAATTGAATTAATCGATTATACGATTAAAAGTGCAATGACTGCCAATATGAAGGTGAAAATTATCTTTTATGAAGGCAACACCTATATAGAAAAGCTTGGGCATATAAGAGAAGTAGATCCATATACGAGTATTCTATGCCTCTATACTCCACAAGGCCAGAATTTAAAAATACGGATGAACCGTATAATAGACGTAGAACTAACAGAATAAATCCTCCCCAAGCCACAAATACTAAAGTGACATCTGGTTAAGGAGATGAATGAGATTGACACAATCAAAAGGACAAGAAGAACGCCAATTTAGAAAAAGAAAAAATGCACAAAATCCCCATGGTAAAGTAAAATCGTTTAAAGAATTAGCCACGGAAAAGGAATAACATTAAGAAAGCCACCGCATTTGGGGTGGCTTTTTTTCAATTTAAGAATTCATATTATTAAGAAATTGCTCGATTCGATTTAAGGCCTCTTCAAGCGTCTCCATTGAATAAGCGAAAGATAGCCTTACATAGCCTTCCCCATATCTTGAAAAAGCACTACCAGGAACAACAGCAACTCCTGCTTCCTTAACTAATTTAGTAGCAAATTCCAAAGAAGACATATTAAAGCGGCTGATGGAAGGAAACATATAAAAAGCACCTGTTGGTTCATTAACATCAAAGCCTAAAAACCTTAATCTTTTTAAAACATAGTGCATTCGCTTCATATACTCGTGCTTCATTGTCAAGGCACTATTTATCCCCTTTGTCAAAGCTTCGAGTGCTGCATATTGCGAAATACTAGAGGCACAAGCCACACTATATTGGTGAACCTTCAGCATATATTTAGTAATAAAGGCAGGGGCGAACACAAAGCCAATCCGCCAACCTGTCATGGAATGAGATTTAGAAATTCCATTAACAACGATGGTCTTTTCTCTCATTTCAGGGAAGCTGGCGATAGACTGATGGCTTCCTTTAAAAACTAATTCACTATAAACTTCATCTGATAATACAAAAACTTCTTTATCCTTTAAGACGCTGACAATCTCTTTTAAATCCTGTTTAGTGAGCGTACATCCTGTCGGATTGGATGGATAGGGCAGGATAATACATTGAGTTTTCTCGGTTAAATGTTCCTTAATTTGTCCAGCTGTCAATTTGAAGCCAGTGCCCCTTGTATCAACGATGACAGGAACCCCCCCAGCCAATTTGATTAACGCTTCATAGCTTGGATAAGCAGGGCCAGGTAAAATGACCTCCGAGCCATTTTCAATGATTGTCCGAATCGCAATATCAATAGCTTGACTTGCTCCCGCTGTTACAATAATTTCATCCTCAGGGTTATAGTGAAGACCATATTTACTGTTTACAAAATTAGCCGCAGCCTCTCGTAAGCTTAGTAGGCCCGCATTATGAGTATATGTGGTTAAGTCCTCATCAATCGCCAATTTTGCTGCTTCCTTGACTCCTTCCGGTGTAGAAAAATCAGGTTGGCCAATTGTCAATGAAATAACGTCGTCATACTCGGAAACCATATTAAAAAATTGTCGTATTCCGGAAAACTGAATATCCTTTACTTTCGGATTAATTAAATGCTCCACCTTTATCATCCATTTCCATATAAGATATCCTAATCAAAAGTAAAAATTTATTTCCTATTATAAACCACATAAAAATAATCTTCTACAAAAAACATCTTTCTACTCTATAAATGGAAGGTTAACATGAACAACGGTCCCTTTACCAATTTCGCTTTCAAAAAAGAGCTCTCCTTCGTGGTCCTCGAGCAGCTTTCTAGTAATCATTAACCCTAAACCAGTACCTTTTTCTTTTGTTGAATAAAAAGGTTCGCCAAGTTTTTTTAAGCGTTCCTTTGTTATTCCCGGTCCATCATCTATTACGATAACCGTAAGTGTTGAATTTTCTCTATTTACTTGCCCGATAATCTTAATTTTACCCTTATTTTGTATAGCCTCCATAGCATTTTTAATGAGATTAACAAATACTTGCTTCAAATGATTGGCATTGCCCCTTACTTTTAATGAAGAAAGGTCATCAAGTTCGACTATTATTTCAATCCCTTTAAGATTAGCTTCTCCTTGCATTAGTCCAATAACCTGCTCTAAAATCGGTTTAAATGGCTGGACTGTTAATTTTATTTCTTGCTGGGGTTTCGCAAGGAATAGAAATTCATTAACAATTGACTCAATTCTATCTAGTTCATCCAGCATGATCGATGTATACGTGGAAGGGACAGTACCTTCTGACTGAATAATTTGTAAAAAGCCCTTAATCGACGTTAATGGATTACGAATTTCATGTGCAACTCCTGCGGCAAGCTGCCCTACCGTTGATAACTTTTCTGAACGGCTAAGCAGTTCTTCTCGTTCAATAATCTTAGTGATATCCTCGGTAATTCCAACTATTACATCTAATGTTCCGTCTTTGAAAACAGGTTGGCCTTTCCCCCGTATCCATTGCATTGGTTGATTTGGTTGTTGATAGCGAAACTCAACAATGGTTTCACGTTCTCTCATTTGTCTCCACGCGTTCTTGACCTTTTGAAGATCATCTGGGTTTACATATTGCCAAAACTCCAATATTTTTTCTTCAAACTCTACATTATCAAAGCCAAGAATATGTTTTGTTGCCGGGCTAACGTAATACCATTCTTCCATATTGGGAGATGCAATCCAAAATACTTCACGAATGTTGTTGGCGAGTAATTGAAAACGGTCTTCACTCCCCATTAACGCTTCTACCATTCGAACCTGTTCTGTTACATCCTGAGAAAAAATTGAAATTCCATCTTTAGAGGGATACCCACTAAATAGCAAATATTTATTAAATTTTGGTGAATACTCTTGAAACATTACAACTCTTAACTCATTCATAGTTGAACAGAAGTTGTTGTAAATTCCCGGATGTGAATCGATAGGGAATACCGACCATAGACTTTCACCAAGAAGGTCTTGTCTTTTACCTTCAAAGATTTTTTCCATGGATTTGTTGATAAAAGTAAAGCACCATTCACGATTAATGGTCGCAAACCCATCCGAAATGACTTCTAGTAATTCATAATGTCTTTTATTTGATATCCGCAAAACCTCATTAAGCGTATCCAATTGCCTGAGTAAATCAGAAAAATTTTCAGTTTGTTTCATTTTAGAGTCTCCAACATAAAATATTTATAGTATTCTTTATACATTCTACAATTAGTTAACACATTCCTTTGTTTAGCTAAAGGTTCCGAATTTTCGAATATTATATTTCTTTGTTATAATATAATTTACAAGAAAACTTTGTAAGGAGGCGCCTAAAAATGGAGACATTATACAAGAATTTGGAATCTTTATTTTCAGAAATGGTAGAGATCCGTAGATATTTGCATCGGCACCCGGAGTTATCATTCGAAGAGGTCGAAACGCCTAAATATATAGCTGAATATCATAGGAAACTCGGTCACGAAGTTCGAACAAAGGTTGGAAAACGCGGAGTAGTTGCTTACCTTGAGGGTGGAAAGCCCGGCCCGACAGTAGCACTTCGCGCTGATTTCGATGCTTTGCCTATTCAAGAAGAAAACGAAGTCCCTTACAAATCAAAATATGATGGAAAAATGCATGCATGCGGACATGATGGGCACACAGCAACATTATTGGTATTAGCAAAAGCGTTAAATGGAGTGAAAGAGGATTTACACGGAAATATCGTGTTTATTCATCAACACGCTGAAGAACTTGCACCTGGTGGAGCGATTGCGATGATTGAAGATGGCTGCTTAGATGGTGTGGATGTAATCTTCGGCACCCATTTGTGGTCTACAACTCCTTTAGCGGATATTACATATTGCCCAGGACCGTTTATGGCTGCTGCAGACCGGTTTGAAATTAAGATACAAGGCAAAGGTGGACATGGTGCACTTCCCCACCTGTCAAAAGATTCAATCGTGATTGGTTCACAATTAGTATTAAACCTCCAACAAATTGTTAGCCGCAGAGTGGACCCTTTGGAGCCTGCAGTGCTCAGTATTGGTTCGTTTGTGGCCCAAAATGCTAATAATATTATTGCCGATACAGCCTCAATCTCAGGAACTGTTAGGACTTTAAGCGAACAAACACGTAACATTATTGAAAAAGAAATTGAAAGGATTCTAAAAGGCGTTTCTTTAAGTGCTGATGTTACTTATTCATATAGCTATAGACGAGGATACCCTCCTGTTGTGAACCATGAACAAGAAACAGAATTTTTGGCACGTATCGCTAAAACTGTACCCGGAGTAAAAAATGTACGCCAAATAGCTCCGTTGATGATCGGCGAAGATTTTGCCTATTATATGCAACATGTGAAAGGAGCCTTTTTCCTTACAGGTGCCATGAATCCAGATTGGGAAAATGTTTATCCACATCACCATCCTAAATTCAATATAGACGAGCGCGCTATGCTTATAGCTGCTAAAACGTTAGGAAGTGCAACAATAACCTATCTTAATGAAAATAACTAATGATAAAAGACTGAGGGGGACCCTCAGTCTTTTATCTAGCTTGAGCACATTTTTTAGTCTAACGTGTTGTACCAGTTCTCATGTTATCACCGACACCATTTCCATTGCCGTTTACGCCACGATTATTGTTAAACAGGCCATCATTATCATCGTTGCGGCCCTTCATTAATGCGTTGCGGTCCTCATTTGGTTCTTCACCAGGGTCTGGCTCAGCATTATCGTAATCGACATCAACAAGATCCGGATCCCCATTACGGTAATTATTATTGTACGTGCCAATTCCATTGTTATTTCGATAGTCATAACGGACATCATCAGGGGCTAGCCTGTCGTTCATATTATAACGAACGTTTTCTGTGTTTACACCACGGTTCTTATAGTTCACACCAGTAGTGCCATTATTATCGTTATTATTATCATTTGCGCCACAACCTGCTAGTAGCCCGATGGAAAGTAAAGAAGATGTAACGAAAATCAACGATTTTTTCATGTTTTTTTCCCTCCATAAAATTGTTTTCGTTCACAACTTTAATATGCCCACAATTTTTGGAGTCATGAAAAATCAAAATAAAAATCCTCCACCCAAATGTGGAGGACTTTTCCTATTACATTGTAAAACGATGATTTCCAATATCGGATACAACTTCTCTAGCCAATAAAAACTGATTTGTTGTATTTGATTTGTTATAAAAATAAACTGCATTTTTCACTGGTTTTTCACCCAGAAGAGCTTTTTTAGCAGCGTCAATAGAGCTTTGACTCGGCTCTACATTATTAATTCTCCCGGTGGAAACCGGTGTAAACTGTCCCGGTTCATTAACAACGGCCTCAATACTGTCAGGAAAGCGATTATCATTAATACGGTTTAAGATAACATTTCCAATTGCAACTTGACCAATAAAAGGTTCATTCCCTGCTTCCGCTTCAATTAATTTTGCCAATAAAAGAAGATCAGCCGGATTCTCATTCTTCATGATAGACGGAATGACAACTTTTAAATTTGTTTTTGGAGAGACTGTACTTGATTGGAGATTATTTCTAACCTTTATTAGATGTTCAGTTGTATTAAACTTCTCACTTATCGCAGACAAACTGTCACCCTCTTGCACTTCATAAAGTGGCACTTGATTTAATTGAACAGCATTGTCATTATCAAGCCATTTTACTTTTAAGTGTAACAGTTCCGATACATGGCGAATGGGTAAATACATTCTGTCATACCGCATTAAAGGGGAAACATCCATTATGTATTCAGAACCATTAAGTTGCACTCCTCTAGAACCTGCAAAAAATAATATTTGATCATTTACCGGTGATTTAATCAAAACTTTTCGTTCTGCACCATTCCATTCAACAGCCGCTCCTAGTTGTTCGCTAATAAATCTAATTGGAACAAACAGGCGCCCACTTTCAACAAAAAGCGGCTCTTGAAAAGACACTTTGTGATCATTAACAAAGATTTGATAATCGGGACTAGAATGAGCGTGCGCGAAGGTTGGCAAAAAGATCAGTAGCCCAAATAAAACGAGCAACGTCCTTAATACTTTCATAAACTCACCTCTGTTTCTAATATTTCGAGTGTAGCATTGGATGATATAACACTTCATTAGTAGTTCACTGGGTGCATTTCCTTTTAAAGGAAGGTACATAACAAATTTCACGAGGGAAAATAGGATAAAAGGAGGGGCCATATGTCAACCAAAAATAAAGGTAAATACGAAATAGCAAACGAGCTCGGGATCCCGTTAAATAAGGGCTACAACGGAAATATAACAGCAAGTGATGCTGGTAAAATAGGAGGATCAATTGGTGGGAATATGGTAAAAGAAATGGTAAGAATGGCTGAACAACAGCTCGCAAAAAAGAAACATTGATTATTTGTCAAATAGAGTAGGCGCATGAATTATTTCATGCGCCTCTCACAGATCCGTACGTGCGGGTCATCGCATACGGCTCCTCCATGCTTATCCCCTTTGGGGATGATGTTCATTGTAAATATCCACAAGAGATACGAGACCTATTTCTTTGAACCATTCATTTGGAAGTGCTGTATGTACAGGTGTACATTTTGAGCTTCTCCAAGCGTACATACGTAATTGGGGAAGTTCTCCCTTCCATTTTCTTCTTCGCAACTCCCGATGTAATTTTCTAATTTTCCGCCAACTCCTCAATTGTGTTGACCGTAATCTCCTTCTAATCCATGAATCAAACTTAATAAATAGTGTCTTTGTATGCGAGTGACCAAAATAGTTGCCCCATCCCCGCAGGTAGGGGTTAAGCTTCTCCTTAATTAGTTTCTCAATGTTAACTGTTTGGTTGCGCTTTGTAATTTCCTTAACCTTACTCTTAAATTTCTTTATTGCCTTATCAGATGGTTTGACCCAATAGGCTTGTTTAAATTCATGTCCAAGGAATACAAAAGTTTCTTCTATATTGTTTACAATTTTGGTTTTCTCTGGATGAACAGTCAGCCCTAGTTCTTCCTCAAGAAATCGAGTAACTGATTTAAGGACTCGCTCTGCCCCTTTTTTTGATTTACAACAGATGACGAAGTCATCTGCATACCTTGTAATGCGGTGTCCCCGCTCTGTCATAAGCTCGTCTAACGGATGCAAATATACGTTCGCAAGCAATGGACTGATGACACCACCCTGAGGAGTGCCCTTTTCATTTAAATAGAAACTGCCACCCTCCATTACACCTGCTTGAAGAAAGCTTTCAAGTAGTCCTATAACACTTCCATCCACTATTTCTTCCCTAACCAAGGTCATAAGTTTGTCCTGTGGAATCGTATCAAAATATGATTTTAAGTCTGCATCAATTACATACACATAACCATCCATTAAATCCTTTCGGATTTTCTCCAATGCCATATGTGCACTTCGGTTTGGTCGAAAGCCAAAACTACAATCAAGAAATTTAGCTTCAAATATAGGTTCTATTATTCTCCGTACAGAAGCCTGTACTACTCGGTCTCTCACGGTTGGGATACCAAGAGGTCTTTTTGAACCATCAGCCTTTGGAATATATACACGTTTCACTGGTCTCGGCTTGTATGTCTTTTCTCGTAATTCACGTTGAAGGATTTGTACATTATCCTCCACACCAAATTCAAAAGCCTTAATTGTTACTCCATCTACCCCTGCTGCTCCTCGATTTCTTTTTACCTCTCTAAAGGCTTCCTCCATGTTTGGCATTGCCCATATTTTATCTATGAGACTATACCATTTCTTCTTTTGTGGATTCTTTACTCCCTCATGAAAACCTCGTTTGTCTTCTTTTCCGTTCATGTTCCGTTTCTTTCCTTTCAGTCTGATGATTGACTAGCCCAATCTCGGCAATATCAACAGATTCATAAAGTACTACGCCCCATACGGTCTACCCTTCTGTTCGACCCCGATTCTGTGGATTTATCCTCTCGGTTTCTGTATGGACATGACGTATTCTAAGATAACTCAGCTTCTCTTCCATGGACAGACGGGCTTCGCATCGAGTCCTTACCTTTTGGGTTAAGGCTCCTCTCAGTAATTAGGTACTGAGTCACTTACTTTTGCGACTTTTCCAGTAAGCTTATTCACTACTATCCCCTGCTCTGACTTCTCACCACCCATAATCCCATCTTGCCCATCACAGGCTTGAATGGGGGTTACCAACTAGTGGAGACGATGAGACCTCCTTGGGTCACGTCATCGGGCTTTCTCTTGAATCCAGTCCTCCTAACTAACAGAGACCAAGTGAGTGGTATTGGACACTCCCTTCTTTTGCAGGGTTATCCGACTCTGCCAGCCAACATGGTTAATGTCGCCTGTTCCAAGATTTGCCTTCAAGTCCTCCGCACATTTCCTCACGATCAATGCACTACTTGTTAGCTATACACTTCCGCCACTACGGAGTGTTCGGGACTTTCACCCGTTAGTCCGATGCGCTGCCAAGCGCACAAAAGTGTCTGACAAAAAAGTGTCAGACACTTTTTCTAGCTTATTTTTGTTCGATCGGAAAGTATAATACAAAAGTTTAACCACAATCCCCCAATTAAAAACCCTGCAATTACATCACTGGGATAGTGAACACCTAAATAGATTCGACTTAATCCAATACAGAAAATTAAAATACCAAAGAGCCATGGTATGAAAATGGCTTTGTTCGTTTTTTCTTTCAGTTCTTTATAAAGTAAAAATGCAATAAACCCATAAAATCCGATTGATATCATAGCATGTCCACTTGGAAAGCTATATCCGGAAACCTCTACTAAATGGTCACCTGTTGGCCTTGGTCGTTCAATAGCAGCTTTTAAAAAATGATTTAAAAACCTTACCCCAAATAAATTAATAACTAGTAAAACAGGAAAAATTAGTTTTCTCTTTAGAATCCAAAAAACTAACGCAGCCACAAACAGAACCGGAAATTCAGTTTTATAAGAACCAATTGTTGTTATGGCAATTATAATCATTGTCAAGCCCTCAGATCTTGCCTGTTGAACGAATGTACTAATCCATTGATCGAATTGTCCAAGTCCCTCCGAACCAATCCTTAAACTAATCCCTAAATACGAAATTATAATAATTAATGTAAAAAGAAATGTTTTTTTGTATAAAGACACGTTATCCATCCTTCTATGCTAGAATTATAGTAAAACTAAAAAAGAGGAGGGAGATTCCATATGAAGGACGATTTAATGCCAAGTATTCAAAAAATAGAAAATAATCGGCCCCATGTTTTAGGTCATAAGCAATTCCAAAGTTATTCTGTTTTATTACCTTTAATTAAAATCAATGATGATATTCATATAATTTTCGAAAAACGTGCCGAGCATTTAAGGCGACAACCAGGTGAAATATGTTTCCCAGGCGGCCGTATTGAAAAAGGACAAGAGGATAGTCAGACCGCTGCAATTCGTGAAACTACAGAAGAATTGCTAATTAATAAAGAAAATATCAGACTCATTGGGCCTCTTGACTTTTTTGTTTCATCCTCTGATACCATTATTTATCCTTTTGTCGGATGGATTGAAAAAGAATTTGCTAAGATCTCTCCCAATCCTGAAGAGGTAGGTGAAATCTTCGCTGTTCCAATTTCCTTTCTTTTAAAGAAAAAACCTAAAATTCATGAAATTCAATATAAAATTGAACCAGAAGACAATTTTCCTTATCATCTTATCCCAGATGGAAAAAATTATAATTGGCGGCCGCGAAGTATGAAAGAATACTTTTATTGCTATGAAGACAAAGTTATCTGGGGAATGACTGCAAGAATCCTAAATGAATTTCTTGAAAATATTGAATAACTTTATTTAAAATTTCTTATATACAAAAAAGTTTTTCAATTGTAGTCTTGTATATATATTAACTTTATTCAGCAGGGTTCCCTACTGAATAAAGTTAAAGCCTCCGGCGGATGCCTCAGATTTTTAGCGGTAGTTTTTCGAGCAAGCTCGAAAAAATCTGGGCGCAAATACGCCAAGGCGCATTTGATAAGAAAGAGGAGAAACAAAAATGATAAAAGCAATATTTTTCGATCTAGACGACACTTTACTATGGGACCAAAAAAGTGTAAAGGAAGCATTTGTAGCAACTTGTCAAAAAGCAAAAGAAAAATATGATGTTGATACAGAAACGCTAGAGGAAGCTGTCCGTAAAGAAGCAAGAGAATTATACAGCTCCTATGAGACTTACCCATTTACACAGATGATTGGAATCAACCCGTTCGAAGGTCTATGGGGAAACTTTTCAGATGATCAAGAAGACTTTAATAAAATGAGTAAAATTGTACCAACCTACCGTAAGGAAGCATGGACACGTGGTCTTGCCGCATTAGGTATTGAAGATCCTGATTTTGGTTACGAGTTAGGGGAACTGTTCCCAGCTATACGCCGCGAGAAACCATTTGTGTACGATGAATCATTTCAAGTACTAGATCAATTAAAGGGCAATTATAAACTACTATTATTAACAAATGGCTCACCCGATTTACAAAATACAAAATTAACGATTACACCAGAAATTGCACCATACTTTGATCAAATCGTTATCTCTGGCGATTTTGGACGCGGTAAACCTGATCCATCCATTTTTGAACATGCTTTAAAACTCATGAATATAGATAAAGAGGATGCCATAATGGTAGGCGATAATATAATGACTGATATCCTTGGGGCAACACGCGCCGGCATTAAATCAGTATGGATTAACCGCCATAATAAAGAAAAACTTCCAGATGTTACACCTACTTATGAAATTAAACATCTTGAAGAATTATTCCCAATTTTAGATGGACTTAAGTCAGCAGAATAATCTGCTGGCTTTATTTTTTTGTTTTCTCCTTGACCTTTTTTGACCTTTGTGATTAAATAATAGTCAAGGAAGGTCAAAGTCAAAGAAGGTCAAACAATGACCCAATTTCTTAGGGAGGTATTTTTATGAATTGTCAAATTTGTCATACAAACGAAGCTACAGTACATTTAAATATCCAATTAAACCAACAAAAAAAACAATTACATCTATGTTCTGATTGCTATAACAAAGAAAAAGCCAACTTTAAAATTCCAAGTGGCTTTAGCCCATTTAGCGGCCCAACTCCATTCCATAATTTATTTAATGGAATGAACTCTGAGCAGCAGATGACTGGTCAAGCAAGCCCAAGCCGCGGCAGCGGATTTCTTGACCAATTCGGTCGAAATCTAACAAATGCCGCAAAAGCCGGCATTATCGACCCCGTAATTGGCCGAGATAAAGAAGTAAATCGTGTGATTGAAATCTTAAATCGACGTAATAAAAATAATCCGGTTTTAATCGGGGAACCCGGTGTCGGTAAAACTGCAATTGCTGAAGGATTAGCATTAAAGATCGCTGAAGGGAATGTTCCCACAAAGCTTTTAAATAAAGACGTATACTTGTTAGATGTTGCCGGCCTTGTTGCTAATACAGGCATTCGCGGTCAATTTGAAGAACGAATGAAACAATTAATTTCCGAACTTCAAAAACGAAAAAATATCATTTTATTCATTGATGAAATCCATTTATTAGTGGGGGCAGGATCTGCTGAAGGTTCAATGGATGCCGGTAATATCTTAAAGCCAGCCTTAGCAAGAGGTGAATTACAACTTATCGGGGCAACAACCTTAAAAGAATATCGTAAAATTGAAAAAGATGCAGCACTTGAACGTCGATTCCAACCAGTTATCGTAAATGAACCAACAGTTGACCAAGCCATTGAAATTTTAAAAGGAATTCAGGCAAAATATGAAAGCTTCCATGATGTAAAATATACAGACGAAGCGATTGAAGCCTGTGTCACTCTTTCACATCGCTATATTCAGGACCGCTTCTTACCCGATAAAGCCATTGATTTATTAGATGAATCCGGTTCAAAGGTGAATTTGCAAAATGCAGGTCAAGATACAACTGAGCTAAATGAACGCCTCGCTAAAATTGCAAAGGATAAGGAAAAAGCAGCAAACGAAGAAAATTATGAATTAGCTGCAAAATTACGTCACGCGGAAATCAAGCTTGAAAAGCAGCTAGAAGCTGGAAACAATACTAAACAAGCAATTGTGGGAGTAAGCGAAATTCAAAAAATAATTGAAGAAAAAACTGGGATCCCTGTTGGAAAACTTCAACAGGATGAACAAGTAAAAATGAAAAACCTCGCTGCTAATCTTTCAGCGAAAATTATCGGCCAAGATGAGGCTGTTGAGAAAGTAGCTAAAGCAATTAAACGTAGTCGTGCCGGATTAAAGGATAAAAATCGTCCAATTGGCTCCTTCCTATTTGTCGGACCAACAGGAGTAGGTAAAACTGAATTAACGAAGCGACTAGCAGAAGAATTATTTGGAACAAAAGACAGCCTGGTTCGTCTTGATATGAGTGAATATATGGAGAAGCACTCTATTTCTAAAATTATAGGTGCACCTCCAGGATATATTGGACATGATGAAGCAGGTCAATTAACCGAGAAAGTGCGCAGAAATCCTTATTGCATCATCCTTTTAGATGAAATTGAAAAAGCACACCCTGATGTACAGCATATGTTCCTACAAATCCTAGAGGATGGCCGCTTAACTGATAGCCAAGGCAGAACAGTAAGCTTTAAAGATACTGTTATCATTATGACAAGTAATGCTGGAGTCGGTTCTAAAAAAATAACAGTCGGATTTGATAAACTGGAATCTGAAGCTTTAACAGAAAGTAATATTTTGGATACACTTGGCTCATTCTTCAAGCCTGAATTTTTAAATCGTTTTGACAACATCATTGAATTTAAAGGATTGACAAAAGAACACATTTTGCAAATTGTAGATATTATGTTAGAGGACTTAAAAGGGCTATTAAAAGAGCAAGATATCACAATTGAAATTACAAATGAAGCAAAAGAGAAATTAGCTGAATTAGGTTATCATCCAGCTTTTGGTGCTCGCCCACTACGCCGTGTCATCCAAGAACAACTTGAGGATCAAATTTCGGATTTACTGTTAGATAAAGAGAACATCACTGAAATAAAAGTATCATTTGAAAACAACAAAATCATTGTAAGGTAAAAAAGCAACTGTCAGGGTACCCCCCTGGCAGTTGTATTGCTTCACATTAATCATGCGGTCACTCTTGAATCCTGAATTTCTTTTAACACTTGATTAATTTTGCTTCTATGTTTCCAGATGAAATCGAGCACACTATCGACCTCATCCATCATGGTTTCACCATCATCACAATAGTTTTCACCCTTACCGTGAATAGACCACCTTTCATCCTTCTTCATAAGTGTATATTGTCCACCACGTTCTTTGTCTTTAAACACGAAATAGTGCTTTTCGTTTTCAAAATCATAGGAAGCAATATTAGTAAAATCTTCAAGAAGTTGCATTGCGTCCAATTTTTTCCTAATAATCAATTACATCACACCTTTCATCAATATTTACCTAGAAAAAAAGCTGCTATATTAATAGTTCGACATAGAAACTAATTTCCTTGTATAAAAAGTAAAAAAGTTTTTATGGTAAACAAAAAAGCTACTATTTATACTAGTAGCCCTAAATCTTCCTCTTCAGTTACTTTGCACTCGAGACACATATTGTTGATAACCGATATAGTGTTATATTGGTTTTTTACCCAGATTTTATCTCTTTCCACCTTCACTACTTCTCCAGTTATCACCTGACCATAACGAGAAAAATACAAATCATTCGTTATTACCTCTTGGCCAACCGTAAATAACTCATTCATGAATATAACTCCTTTAACTTACCATTCTTTTTTAGTTAATATCATTATACCCTAAAATGGTTGTATTTAGTCGAAAAATGTTTTTCAAAATTATGACGATTTTTAATGCGCTTACAATTCTCTTTTTCCAAAACCTGTTAAAATGGCGTTTTTCAGTTGTGAAAATGTTTACATTTGAGCATACAGTTATTTTTTGAAAGTTTATTGTAAAATATTTCACAACAGAAATTTATTTTTATTGAATTATTATCATATTTTCTATAAAATAGGACATAGAGGATATTTATTATCTGGTACTAACAGGAGGTATAAAATGAATAATAATGATACATTCAAGGTAGTTAAGCTTCTCCAAGACTTATCAAATTCTATGAGGGGAAACACTAACATTTATGATTCACAGTATGTTGATAATGTGAAAAGTCGGTTACCTCAAATAGAGAATGCCTTTGTTGAACTAAAAAAATACTTCGATCAACAAAACTAATTTTTTTTACCCCTTTTTCCACTCCGGATACCTTCGCCATAAAATTGAGCGGTTAGTCAGTTGTATTCTACAAATAACATTTTCCCAACAAAAAAAGAGCAAGACCTGCAGAATAAACTCTACAAAATCTCACTCATTTTTCCTAAAATACATCGCCTAAATCTACAAACTTTTGTAACTCTTTACTATCAACTTGTTCACTGAACTTCTGATCAATTTTTTGTTTAGGTGCTTTAACGTACTCGGCATCTGAAACTACCTCTTTGGCCATTAACAGATCAGCCTGTGATAAATTCAGATTCATTGCTGCCGTATCATTTAATTTCTCGTCTTTTGCCATCTATAAGCCTCCATTAATAAATAATTCTACTTATTAATGTGCTTTTAGAACTACCAAATTATGCATGATAGTACATAATATTTAGACGATTATGGAACGAAGAACTGTATTAGGCGATTCATGAGTATTTGAACGATAAGCATGAATTAAATCTTCAATGATCGCACTAGCGGTAGGATACATCCCTGCACCTGGTCCACTTAAAGAAATATTACCGACAATATTCGCATGAATAGATACTGCATTTTCAACCCCTTCTACATTATAAAAAGGATGTGAAGGTTGAACAACAGTTGGTTTTAAGGTTGCCTCTATTCCTCGGTCTGTTTTTGTGATGGATGCAATATGTTTTATTCTCGAATTAGTAGAATGATAATGTTTTATTTGTTCAGGTGTAACCCCTGTTATTCCTTTACGGAAAACAGTTTTCCAATCGGGCTGTTCACCAAAACATACTTGGCATAATACCATCATTTTATAAAAAGCGTCATACCCCTCGACATCATTTGTGGGATCAGCCTCCGCATATCCTAATTTCTGAGCTAGGGATAGGGCTTCTTCAAACGATACCCCATCTTCTCTCATCTTAGATAAGATAAAATTGGTTGTTCCGTTTAAAATGCCTTCAATTTTTTGAACCTGATTAATATTTAACAGTTTATTTAATGTTTGGATAATCGGGATTCCACCTGCAACTGTCGCTTCATAGCCGACTGTTGTTCCATAGGTTTTAGCTATTTTAATAATTTCTTGCCCATGATGAGCAAACATTTCTTTATTGGCAGTTATAATATGACATCTTTTCTGTATTGCCCTTGTTATATGTGAAAAGCTTGGCTCCACTCCTACAGTTGCTTCGATAACTACGTCAAGTTTATGCAACTGAATTATATCCTCGAAATTATCTGTTAATAAGATATCGTCTGTTGGAGGTAAATGTTTTCG
>JAENZK010000044.1 GCA_016841285.1 Guptibacillus hwajinpoensis
AGGTGGTTTATTGTTTCGCACGCTTTGGCGAGCTCAACAGACTAAAGTCATAAAATCAAAAGGGGCCCATAGGCCCCTAAAATTCACATATAAATCATTATTTTATAGATGGCAAGCCCTGAATATAACCTACACCACCGAATTGATTTACCCCATAAGGTGAGGATTCTACTGCTTTAATTAATTCATCTTTATTTACTGCTGTTATTTCCTTTTTACCTAAGCCGTCACCAGCATGTTGAAAGTTACTCATGATATAGGAGAAGCCATTGCGATCATCAGCTGACATAAGTCCAGTAGCTTCTGCTCCCGCAGGTACAGAAAGAATACGATCTAACTCTTTTGTATCAATATTATAAGCCCAAACAAAATTATTTACATGGTAGCCGGAGTCCTCACCGATAAATAATGTTCTCATTGACTCAGAATAACTTAAGTTATCTGGACTTGCGATCATATTAGGATCGGCTGTATTTCCGAATGTATCAGGTTTGTCTAAAAGCTTTCCTTGAAGCAATCCTTCCATGTTTGTTGCTACTTGATTACTTTTTATAATTTTGCCTTTGGAATCCTTGATACCACCTTTTAAATCAAGTTCGTAAACTACCCCAGCCTTATTTTTAATACCTTTAATGTGGTCAGCAGGATCCTTTTCGTTTGCTTCCATACCTTTACTAGCATCTGCTAAAGCGACATAGACTTTCTTATCTGCTCCATTAACTGCTAAGCCTTCCATTTTATTAAACTCAGATGTTGCACCCTGCATCGCTGCATAGCGACGAGATTCTAAGAAAGCAGCCGCTTTTTCCATACCTGGTTTAACCTTTAAATATTCAATAGATCCATAGTCTCCGCCTTCAGTTCCTGTATATTGCTTAATAGCTGTGAAACCTTCTGTTGGCTTATCTGCTGTTTCGAAAATATCGCTGAATTTATATTTATGAGCCAGCGCTTCTACTTCAGCATCTGTTGCATGCCCTAACTCAATCCACTGAAGATTGCCTGCTCCGCCATTTTCTGTACCAGTTTGATTGAATTTAGCTGCATAAAGTGTTCCGGCTGAAAGATCTTTTGCTTTATCGGCGATATACATAAACAACATCGTATATCCACCATCATCGCCAAAGTATGCCGTTTTTTCATCCGGCATCATCAGCATTTGTTCATGTGATTTTCTGCCAACACTATAATGCTTTACAACCTTTGTTGAACCATCTTCATTTACAATTACTTCTGGTACATATCCGTATAAATATGGATTTGCTTTTGAGCGATCCCCGAAATAGAGTTGAGCAAATGAAAATGCATCAGTTGAATCATAAGAGTTTGTAAGGTATTTTTCTTGTTTTTCTTCTTCGGTCATATTTAATTCAATTTCGAATTGACGCGCATCCGGTTCATATTCTTCAGACCCTAAATGGGTATTCCATGGTGTCAAGGAACCATTACACGGCACCCATAAGCCATTCGCATCTGCAAAATCCACCTTACTTGCATCTACTACTTCTAATTCACCCGTTTTCATATTTTGATAGAGTTTTGTCAAAGTCATAGATGCCGGTACATTACGCCAAGCATCATTTCCCATTACATCCTCTGAATCATATTCTAAGTGGGAGAGTAAATATAGTTCACCATTAATACTTCTGAAAAGACTGTTGGCATCTGGAGCATCCGAAATATAGTTCACATCATAGCCGGCATAACTTTTATCCTTAATAGGGTTACCATTAACATCCAATGGTGTACCAGCTGCAATTTTTTCTCCATTTTTACTAATAATTTGGTCACCTGTGTTATATAACTCTTTATATGTAAGAGGGAACAACTTCGTGTCGCCGTTTGCGTATGTCACTTTTACAGAAGCCTCTGAATAGGGCTTAGTCATCTTCTCGATTGTATTTGGTGCGTCCATTCCAATAAAATCAACAGACTTTACCTTTGCTGCTGCGTCAACTGGGAGTGCTGAAGTAACAGCAGGAACACATACACTTAGTACCATTGCAGATGATAATATAGCTTTCTTCTTCAAAAAAACTCCTCCTTTAATTTAAAACTATAGGACCATTCTAATAAATCTATTATGAAAATTGGTTATTTTTACTTAATCTTAACGGAATATTATTCAACTTAACCTTCAATTAATAGATTGCTATATTTTTTAACGAAATTTACACTTTGTATATATTCTTTAACTAAAACAAAAAAGCCCTTTTATTAGAAAAAAGGCTTTGAAGATTATAATTATTTATTGATTTAAATCATATCTGATTCCTTTAACAAGATAAAAAATTCCTTCTGAAATGTTTGTTGCATGGTCTGCAAATCGTTCTATAAATCTTGCTACAAAACTAAGGTGTGTAGCAATGGTTTGCATCTCCTTTTTTTCAGTACTTTCTCCCGTATATTCTTTTACGAGCTTTGCATACAGGGCATCCACTTGATCATCCATATCTGCAAGCTTTTTTGCTAAAACAACATCATTTTCTATAAAAGCTTTTAATGCAAGTGTTAGCATTTCTTTTGCATAATTAGACAATGTAATGAGGCCGTCATAACTTAAGCCATGCGGGTTTTTCCCAATTCTAATCGTTTCTTTTGCGATATTTACTGCATGATCAGCCATCCGTTCTACATCTGCAGAGATTTTTATGGCTACAATTATTTTTCGTAAATCTCTTGCAACTGGTGATTGACGTGCAATTAATATGATTGCGTCATCATTTATTTCTTCCTCTAAATGATTGATGTGGGCATCATCTTCTATTACTTCAAGCGCAAGATCTATATCTTTATTTACCAATGCTTCCATTGATCTTTCTAAAGCCTTCCCCGCTAAAGTTCCAAGCTCCAATAATTTATTTGTTAATTCATTAAGCTCTTTATCAAACGATTCACGAACTGCCATAATAAATCATTCCCCCTTTATCCAAATCTTCCTGTAATATAATCCTCAGTTCTTTTATCAGATGGATTAGAAAAAATACGGGCTGTGTTATCAAACTCAATGATTTCTCCACTCAAGAAAAACGCTGTTTTATCAGAGATACGAGCGGCCTGTTGCATATTGTGTGTTACGATAATGATACTGTACTCTTTTTTCAACTCCTGAACTAGCTCTTCCACTTTTAAAGTCGATATCGGATCCAAAGCTGAAGTTGGCTCATCCATTAAAATGACATCTGGTTCGATCGCTAAGCAGCGCGCGATACAAAGACGCTGTTGTTGTCCTCCAGAAAGTCCATATGCATTTTCGTTTAATCGGTCTTTCACCTCATCCCAAATGGCTGCACCACGAAGGCTTTTTTCAACGATTTTATCCAAGGTTTTTTTATCACGTATACCATGAATACGTGGACCGTAAGCTACATTGTCATAAATTGATTTTGGAAATGGATTGGGTTTTTGAAACACCATTCCAACATGTGTACGTAATTCCTCTTCTTTTATATCAAATATATTTTTCTCACGATAAAGAATTTCCCCAGACGTTCTTACCGAAGGAATAAGCTCAATCATTCTATTCAATGTCTTTAGGTAGGTTGATTTTCCACAACCAGATGGACCAATAATAGCCGTTACTTGATTTTCTGTAATTGAAAAATCAATATTGTATAGTGCTTGGTCCTCCCCATACCAAAGATTTAAGCCTTTTGTGATAAAAATATAATTTGTCTTCAATCCATCGGTCACCTTGCCACCACCTCATTTTTAGAACCTTTTTTGGTATTTGTTCCTAACGATAATTGCAATTGAATTCATTAAAAATAAAATTATTAATAACACGACTATCGTAGCTGCCGCTAAGTTTGCATATTCAGCTGTTAATACAGAATCTAGTGTCCAATAATAAATCTGGATTGGTAAAACCGTAAAATCATCCATAATACTATTAGGTACAGGCATGATAAGAGCTGGTATACCTATGACAACTAATGGTGCAGTTTCTCCTATCGCCCTCGATAAAGATAGAATAAAACCAGTTAAAACACCCGGTAATGCTGCAGGTATTACAACGTTTTTTACGGTCTGCCATTTCGTTGCCCCCATACCATATGATGCTTCTCTTAAAAATTGTGGAACGGCTCTTATCGCCTCTTGACTAGCTACCACCACAATCGGGAGTACCAATAAAGACATTGTTAAACCACCAGCTAATATACTGGACCCTAAACCGAAAAGTCTTGAAAAAACAGTTAAGCCCAGTAAACCAAAAATAACGGATGGGACTCCTGCTAAGTTTGTTATATTGGTTTGAATTAATGATTGCACACGTCCCTTTTTCGCATATTCTTCTAGGTATATCGCTGTTCCAATCCCTAAGATCATTGTAATCGGTGCTACAACAATCATTAACCAGACGGTACCGAAGATGACGCCTATAATACCAGACCTTTCCGGATTTAATGAAAGTTTATTGGTTAAAAACTGTAGATCAAGCCAGCCAATACTTTGAGTTAAGACACGATATATAAGTATGGCAAGAACGACAAGGGCAAATAGTGTCAATGAAAAGAACAAATATTTCATAAACCTGTTCAGGTTTAACCTCTGATCCATTTTTTTATGTACTATATTGGCATCTATGTATTTCACTCCTAGTATTCCTCCCTAAACTTTCGAGAGATATATTGCGCAATTAAATTCATTATTAATGTAAATACAAATAAAGTTAATCCGACTGCATATAGACTATAGTAGCCGGTAGTTCCAGTACCTGCATCACCGCTTGTAAATTCCACAATATAGGCTGTCATTGTTTGCATGGACTCCCTAATATCAAATGTAAAATTTTTATTACTTCCGCTCGCAATCGTTACAATCATTGTTTCACCAATTGCCCTTGAAATGGCTAATACAAACGAAGCCATAATTCCTGAAAAAGCAGCAGGGATAATAACTTTTAACGCTACTTCTAATTTAGTGGATCCTAACCCTAAGGCACCCTCTCTCATCGCATTAGGGACTGAACTCATGGCATCCTCTGATAATGATGCAACCATTGGAATAATCATGATTCCCATTACTATTCCCGGGCTTAACACGTTTTTGGCCTCTAGACCTGGAACGATATTCATCAAAATTGGAGTAACAAACGAATAAGCAAAAAAGCCATATACAATTGTAGGAATTCCTGCCAGTACTTCCAATAGAGGCTTAATTATTTTCCTTACCTTTTCTGAAGCATACTCACTCAAAAATATGGCTGAGGTTAAACCGATAGGTATTGCCACACACATTGCGATGACAGTTGAAATGAGAGTACCATTGATTAATGGTAATACACCGAACGAGGGGTTGGCACCTAGTGGTGAAAGTTCTGTACTTGTAAAAAATTCAAAAAGAGAAATATCTTTAAAAAATAAAAGGGCATCCACGATCAAAGTAAATACTATTCCCACTGTCGTTATCACGGATATAAAAGCAGTTATAAACAAAATAACAGGGACGGCTTTTTCGATATTTCGATTTTTAGAGGCAGCTTTTTTTTTCGCTATTAATCCCCTGACATCTAATCTTTCTTCCATACCACTTGCCATGAAAAGTCTAACCTCCTTATAGGAGATGAGAGGAATCTAAACTCTCATCTCCCTATAACCTTCAACCAATAATTGAACTATTTAATTGCATTCAATTGCTCTAAATATGCACCATATTGTTCTTTCGATAATGGGGCAAATCCTGTTTCTCCAGCAAATTGCGGAGCTGCCTCCATTATATATTTTGCAAAATCTAGAACCTCAGGTTTTTCTGCTGCAAGTTGTGCATTCATATATGTGTACACGGGACGAGTAAATCCGGAATAAGGGAGATCCTCGCCAATGGTATCAAGGGAAGGTAATACCGGTTTACCATCACCAAAGTCAACAGCAACTGCCTGAAGTTTATCTTGATTTGACACATAGTAGCCGAATCCAAAATATGCAATCGCATTTTTCTCTTTTGAAACTAAGTCAACTAGAGTGGAGTATTCTTGTTGTAAGTTGGCGGTTTTAACCAACTTTTGCTTTCCTAAAATCTCTTCATAGAAAAACTCATAGGTCCCATGATTTTCATTAGGGCCATAGAATTTGATTTCTTCTGCTGGCCAATCTGGACGAACATCTGACCATTTTACTTTATCCTCAGAATTGTATTTTCCTGACAAAAACAGGTTTACGATTTCATCTTTTGTCATTTCTTTTGCCCAATCATTGTCCTTATTAATAACAATTGTTAATCCATCATATGCTAGCTTGATTTCAAGAACATCTTCACCTAATTTCATACCTTTTTCTTCTAATTGGGCAATCTCTTCTTCCTTAATTGCTCTCGAGGCATCTGAAAAGTCAGTTTCCCCAGGGATAAATTTCTTAAAACCAGCCGATGTACCAGCACGACCAACTTGAACACTCACATCCGGCTGCTTTGCAACCATATATTCTTCTGCGATACGAGCCATCAAGGGATATACCGTCCCAGATCCATCAACGATGACCGATCCTTCTAATGCTGCTTCTTGACCAGTTTCTCCACCCTCTGTGTTTTCAGCAGGGGCTTCCTCATTCCCCCCGCATGCTGTAAAAGTCAGTACAGATATCATCATAAATACAAATAAAACAAATTTTTTCATTAAGAAAGCCTCCTAATTAAATATAAAATTCCGTGCTTGATGGTTATTATGACCAGTTATTATAAAAGTACAATTCATTTACAAAAATTTATCCTCTGTGAAAATACTCACAATTTTACCATAATATATCACTTTCTGGTATACTAGTACACTAGAGTTAAAAATACTGAGGGGGATAGAAAATGAAGTTTACATTAAGAAAAAAGTTATTTGGCGGGTTCTTATCAGTACTAATAATACTAACTTTAATTGTCGTAATTGGTCTTTACGAAATTACATCCGTCGATAAAGAATATAGGAATTTAATAAATGACCGAGTTAATAAGTTAGTTATTTCAGAGGATTTGGGAATAGAAGCTAAAAATGTACAATCCAGTTTCCGAGGTTATATCATCTCCAAAAGCGATAAAGCATTGGAGAACTTTTCTTTATCGCACGATACTTTTCAGAAACAAAGTGGAGATTTACAGAAGAAACTTATTTCAAACCAAGCAAAGGAACTTCTTGATGAATTAGTCAAAGCTGAAAATAGCCTTTATGAGTTTGGCAATCGTATGGTCCCGTTAATAAAACAAAATAAAGAAGAAGAGTATATTCACCTTATCTCAACAGAAGGTGCTGACATTATAAAGGCAATTGATCAACACCAAAATAAATTTATCGAATTCCAACAAATTAGCCTTGATGAAGAAAGTCAATCATTAACAAAGAGGGTTTCTAATATTAGAAGAATTGTCTTACTATTAGGTATTTCTGCAATCATATTAGGTTTGGCAATTGCTTTTTATATTGGAAAACTCATTTCAGCACCTGTCGTAAAATTGGCAAAGGCAGCAGAAAAGATTGCTTCTGGAGACCTTACCCTCGATGATATAAAGATTAAAAATAGGGATGAAATTGGAGATCTGGCAAAATCATTCAACCAGATGGCTCAGAATTTACGAAACATTATTCACCAAGTCGGCTCAAGCGCTACACATGTAGCAGCAACATCGGAAGAATTGACAGCGAGTGCTGATCAAACAGGAAAAGCAACTGAACAAATTGCGGAAACTATTCAAAGTGTTGCGGTAGGTTCAGAAAATCAAGTTCGCGGCGTTGAGGAAACTTCCACAGCAATCAATGAAGTCTCTATTGGTATCCAACAAATTGCAGCAAATGCAAACGTGGTATCTTCATCTGCTATTCTCACATCAGAAAAGGCGTTAGAAGGAAACAAATCCATTCAAATAGCAGCCAATCAGATGAATTCAATCAATCAGACCGTAATTAGTTTATCAAAAGTGATCAAAGGATTAGGGGACAGGTCAATTGAAATCAGTAAGATTAATAATGTTATCACTGATATTGCTGCCCAGACAAATTTATTGGCTTTGAATGCGGCAATTGAAGCAGCAAGAGCAGCAGAACATGGCCGGGGATTCTCAGTTGTTGCAGAAGAAGTTCGAAAATTGGCAGAACAATCCGCACAATCTGCACAACAGATTTCAGAATTAATTTCAATGATCCAAGAAGAAACAGAAAATGCAGTTCTTTCAATGGAAAATGCAACAAAGGAAGTAAACGAAGGGATAATAGTGGTCAATACAGTTGGCACATCATTTGATGAAATATTTAAGTCTATTAATGAAGTAACAACCCAAATCCAAGAAGTATCCGCTGCTGCCGAGGAAATATCCGCTGGAACAGAGCAAGTAGTAACTTCAAGTAATACAATTACTAAGATAGCTGTAGATTCTTCATCTTCCACACAAAGCGTAGCCGCTGCAGTAGAGGAACAATTAGCATCAATGGAAGAAATCTCGGCATCTGCAGCAGCACTTTCCAATATGGCAGAAGAACTGCAATTATTAATTAGAAGTTTTAAAGTTTAAAAAGATTACATACAAAAAATTAAGCAGCAGGGTGATGATATTTCTCCTGTTGCTTTTTTGTACGTTTATCTTTTATCTAAACCAAGGTTTTTCCTTTAAAATCATCCAAACTTTTCCTTTAACTTTTCAAATTCAAGTAAGATTTCTCCCACATTATCTTTATATAATAGTTTCTCTTTACTTAATTTTGTGTATGTTCTACTAATGGAACCTCGTGAAGCTCCCACCATTTTTGCTAGATCAGTAGTAGTAAACTGGGTTTTAAAATGACATAGACCATTTTGAGATATTTCTCCATATCTTTCACATAATCGTAAAAGTAATCTAACAATTTGCATGTATTTCTCAAGGAGAACCTGCTCTTCAAGGCGGGTTTGGAGATCAATAATCCGTTCACTCATTACGCTAAAAAGCTTGATTAAAACATTCGGGTTATCTAATATTAATGATTCAAATTCACATACTTCAATCGATCCTATTATCGAATCTTCTATGGTCTCAGCATTTGTTGAAAAAGTAACATCTCTTGAAATACCTTCCAAAGGGAAAATATCACCTTCTTGCATGATCCATACAATATGCTCTCTTCCGCTGGAATCCTTGTTATATATTTTAACCTTGCCTTTTAAAATGAAATAGATTTCATTAAGTTGCGTACCTTTTGAAAAAATTTGCCCATGATTTTTGAATTGCCTAATACGTATGATAGTAAGGAGATGTGTTAATGCATTTTCATTCAATTCCTTTACAATAGGAAAATTTTTAATGCTTTCTTTAAGAAAATTCATTTCAAAATCACTCCTTAGCCATATTCTTAAAATAACTATTCTAATATACGGTATACCCATATCGGTATTCTGTGACTTATATCACAAAATTTGTGTATGTTTTTTGTACATTTTGCGTTGATTTTGTGAGGGAAATGTTAATTTTCTGTAAATAAATCACTTTTAATAAAACCTTAACAATTGGGATTTATCGTTTCGATAAAGGAGTGATAGATTGTGAATGATATCGGATTGATTTTTGCTTTAGCCAGTGGCGTACTCTCGTTTTTTTCACCTTGTGTCTTCCCTCTATTACCAGCCTACATCACACATTTAACTGGTGGTAAAATTGAAGATAGTAAGCTACAGGTAAATCGAACAAAGCTTTATTTACGATCGCTAGGTTTCGTTATTGGATTTACGATCATTTTTATTGCCTTAGGAGCCTCAGCCAGTTTTGTGGGAAAAATATTGATGGAATATCGAGTTTTAATCATGCAGGTGGCTGGTCTTTTAATTATAATCTTTGGATTACAAATGGCGGGGATATTAAAATTTAAAGTATTAATGATGGAGAAAAAACTACATTCAAATCACAAATCAAATAATATGTTTGGTTCGGTATTACTTGGAATGGCTTTTGCAAGTGGTTGGTCCCCTTGCGTAGGGCTTGCCCTTTCATCCATACTATTATTGGCAAGTTCATCTGATACCCTAATGCAAGGTGTCTTCTTGTTAACAGCATATTCTATTGGGATGGCCATTCCGTTTTTCATCATTTCAATTGTTATTTCTTATTCATTAAAAACAATGAGAAAAATAAATCGGTACCTGTCAAAATTAGCCTTTGTTAACGGTATGATCATGGTATTACTTGGATTTTTAGTCTTAAGTGGGCAAATGCAAAAAATCAGTGCTTGGCTCTCAACATATAGTTTATTTCAATTTTAAAGGATGAATTACTTATGCAAAAAAGTCTGATAGGAAAATCAGTATTAGTTGTGGAGGATGATCCCAAAATACGTAATCTTGTAAAAATATATTTAATGAATGATGGCTACGAAGTAGAAGAGGCTGTGGATGGCTTTGAGGCTAAAGCAAAAATTGAAGAAATCGATCCTTGTATTTTAATCCTTGATTTAATGCTTCCCGGAATTAGTGGTGAAGAAATTTGCCGATGGGTTCGAGAGGATTTACAAAGTCCAATACCCATTATTATGTTGACTGCAAAAGCATCCGAGAAAAACCGTATTCATGGATTTAACCTAGGTGCCGATGACTATGTAGTAAAACCGTTTAGCCCTGCAGAATTAATGGTAAGAATAGCAGCTGTTCTTAGAAGGACTGCCAGCCGATGTGGAAAATTAAGCTTTACTGGATTTACGATCAAACCAGTAAAAGGTGAGGTCTCCATTCATGGAGAAATTCTAGATTTAACTCATTTTGAATTTAGACTTTTACATATGTTTATGCAACATCCCAATCAGATCCTCTCCAGAGAACAAATTCTAAGCTTCATTTATGAAAATAATGAAAAAATAGTTTCTGATCGAACAATTGATGTCCATATTAAACATTTACGGGAAAAAATTAGAGAAAAAACTCCTAAGGAGTATATTCAAACTGTACGAGGAATGGGGTATAAATTTGTTGGTCTTTAAAAAATTATCCAACCTCATATCAAAGCAAGTTGCTCTTAATAGTATCGTGATTTTTTTAGTCATTATTGCAGCAGGCCTATCTGTTAAAGAATATGCCTGCTTTTTAGTTAATAGCGAAAATATTGTTGGTCAGGATCTTGTAGATTTATTAAATAGTTTCCTATGGAAAATTAGTATTTTTGTATTCATAACCGCTGGTCTTGTCCACTACTTTACAGTGAAAAGAATTTTAAAGCCAATTAAACAACTTTCTTCCGCAGCAGAAAAAATAAAAAAAGGAGAAAAACCTCAAAAGATTCAAACTTTAGCTTCTGGTGAATTAAAGGATCTGATTGATAATTTTAATTCAATGTCTGAAACAATAAATTCCGTTCAGGAACAACGGGAGGAAATGCTTCGAGATATAGCTCACGAGCTAAGGACACCGCTGACAAATATTAATGGTTATTTAGAAGCACTTCAGAATAATGTGATTGATGGCAACCCAGAATTATTCGGATCCTTACTTGAAGAATCACGTCGAATTACTCGGATCGTTGAGCTTATTACAGAATTAAATTCTTGGAATAACGGAAATTTCTTTATTGATAAACAATTTGATAAACTCCGTATTGATAACGTGTTAAACGAAGCTTTGACTGCCTTTTCATTAAAAATACAAGAAAAGTTTTCAAAAACAAATTTTCAAATTCATGATTCTATTGTAATAGGAAATAAAGATGGACTTATGCAGGTATTCACAAATATACTTCAAAATATTTTAGATTATAACACTGGGAACGACCTTACCATAAACGGTACGACAGAAAACAATAAATATTTCATCACCTTCACTCATTTAGGACAATATATTGATCCTGAAAAAAGGGAAAAAATCTTTGCACGTTTTTATCGCTTAGAGGAATCAAGGACGACAAAATCTGAAGGGGCTGGACTTGGACTTTCAATTGCTAAAAGTATCATAACTGCACATCGGGGAAAGATCGGCTTACAAACTGACGGTAATTGCCATACATTTTGGATAGAAATCCCAATTACTCACAAATAATATTTTAATTTTTCTATCTATAAAATTATTCTTAATCATTTCTTAACAAAAGCCATTAATAATAAAATCGAAGGGAGTGTTTAGTTATGAAATATAAAATTTTAAATGAAAAAATTGTAGTGAATTTTGAATTTGGGGAACTTCCAATATCACCAAACGAAAAAAATGGATATAAACCTATTCAGCTTTTTGTTTCATCTTTAATCGGCTGCAGTGGATCTATCCTTAGAGATATCCTTCATAAGAAAAGGTATCAATTTGAAAAACTTGAAATGGAAGCTTCTTTTGAAAGAAACCCTTTTAAAGCCAACAGAATTGAAAAGTTAAATATTGTTGCGTATGTTGTATCTGAAAGTGTTTTATCATCTGAGCAGGCTGAGAAAATTACCAATTTAGTTATAAAAAATTGCGGAATGATTCAATCTGTTATTAAATCCATCGATATTACTTTTGATATTAAACCTTTTGATCCAAATGGTGGTCAAACTTGACCTATTTTAATATCGAAAGTCTGGCAATTCCTTCCGTCTGGATAGCAGCCACTATAGCTTTAGTGGCTGCAGCGGTTCTAAACAGAGTTATAGGAGGGCAGAAAATTGGGGATTGGTATTGGAATGGCTTTTTCATCTACATCATTTTATGGAAATTGAGCTATATCTTTTTAAATTTCAAGATGTTCCTTAATATGCCTTTTTCTATCGTTTATTATAATGGCGGAATAAAAGGCCATCTATTCTCAATAGCCATTCTTACGCTTTACTTACTTTTAATTGCAGTAAAGAAACACCCTACTATATATGCAGAAGGTGCTCGTGTATTTCTGTTTTACTTTATCAATTATGAAATAGGAATGAATCTTTTAGAACAAAATATAAAGGCGGCATCTTTTCAATCCATCCTTTTAATAGGATATATAGGCTTGCTTCTATACCTTCATACTAGAAAACGTTTATTTACAATTCAAATGTTCGTATTAATATTTGTGTTAGAGCTATTTATCAATAGCTTATACCAATCGATTTCTTCAATTGAGTTGATTACTTTCTCATTTCTTGGGCTAACAATGATCATCTTATTACGAAAAAAAGGAGAATCAAAATTTTGAAAAAAAGCATTTTGTCCCTGGTGATTATAGCACTAGCTATTGCCGTTATTATTTTGAATTTATCTGATAAAACAAAAACAGAGGAAAATCAGGTTTATGAAAATGTTGTTGTTGAAGACGATATTCCTGTTAGTTCCAACATGCCAGAATCCACTATTACAGGTGTACAAAAAGGGAACATTGCCCCTGATTTTGAACTAACTACTTTGGATGGAGAGCGTATAAAACTTTCTGATTTTAAAGGGAAAAAGGTGATTTTAAACTTTTGGGCAACCTGGTGCCCTCCCTGTAAAGCCGAAATGCCTCATATGCAAAATTTTTATGAGAAAAATAAAGACAAAGGAATTGAAATTGTGGCTGTGAATTTAACTAATGTGGATAAAGGTCAAGCAGCTATTGAATCATTTGTAAAGGAATATGGTCTCACCTTTCAAATTCCTCTTGATGAGAATGGGGATATAGGAGAAATTTATCAAACATTTTCAATTCCTACAAGTTATATTCTAGATTCTAACGGAATCATTACAAACAAAATCATCGGACCAATGGATGAGGAAACAATGAATAATTTAACAAAAGATATACAATAAGAAAAGGCAATCTCAAACTATTTGGGATTGCCTTTTTAAATTGCTTAACTTATATTTAGACCAATTAATTGGTTTATTTTATTGGTCTATCGCTTTCACTTTAAAAATACCTATAACAATAAGAGGTGTTCTTAGTGAAAAGAAGATGGATTTTACCATATTTAACGACAAGAAATCTAGATCCAGAAAATCAAGAATCACCTATTCACTTTCTTTACAAATGGAAAACTCCTGCTACCCTTTTTTACCGTATAAATCATTTCTCGTATCCTGTTTTAACCGGGACAAATTTTGGGCTAACAGTTACTGGCGAGGTGTCTAACCCTTTATTCATTCGGTATGATGAATTACTATCAATGCCTGTTAAATCACATCTAATCCCTCTAGAATGCGCAGGAAACAAAAGGGCAAACTTTAATCCCAAAGTATATGGGGAACAATGGGAAGAGGGGGCTTTAAGCCAAGGAAAATGGACTGGAGTACCATTAATGTACATCCTTCAAAAAGCAGGAGTGCTAAGAAATGCAAGAGAAGTTGTTTTTGAAGGAACTGATTTTGGTACAAAACCATCTATCCCTAGAAGCATTCCATTTGAAAGAAGCCTTCCCATAGAAAAAGCATTTCATGAGGATACACTGATTGCCCTTAAGTATAACGATAAACCGTTGACTCTGGAGCATGGGTACCCCTTGAGATTAATTGTTCCCAATTGGTATGCCATGGCATCTGTTAAATGGCTTTGTAAAATCACAGTGATTAATCATACCTTTGATGGAGCATTCCAAACCGAAGATTATGTGTATTATCCATATAAAAATAGTGATAAAGATAAATGTCCTGTAACAATTCTGAACGTAAACTCTACTATACTAAAGCCAATTAATTACTCCATATTACCTGTAGGAATCCACCAGATTAAAGGAATTGCTTGGACTGGAAAAGGCATAATTAAAGAAGTCCAAATAAGCCTTGACAAAGGTGAAACATGGAAAGAGGCTACCATAAGTAACCTACCACACCACAAGTATTCATGGGTAAACTGGTCATTTCCATGGAAGATAGATGAAAAGGGTGAATACACCATTTATTCAAGGGCAAAAGATTCAGAAGGGCGGGTTCAACCAATAACTGCATTCTGGAATAGAAAAGGATATGGATATAATGCAGTATCAAAAATAAATGTAAAGATTGAATAAACATTAATTTTAATAAAATATCAGACTCTATTTTAATTGACTTGCCTTACGCAAGTAATGTTTTAATATATCTACATGGTCATCAATTTTTTAGTTTTAACTATCGGCATAGGGCAGGACAAACCTTTGGCATCTAAGACTTGGAAAACTGTAACCTCCATAACACTCTCCTCCTTTTCAAAGTTATTTTCGTTCTTTCCTTAGAAACGATACTGATAAAATATTGTCAACAAGTGAAAATTAATTATAATTACAAAAAACAGGCTTGAGATTTTGATATCCCTAAGCCTGTTTTTTCTTTAGTCCTTATTTTTATTTTTCAATTTCATATGACCAACTATTCATTCCGCCATCCATGTTATATACATTAGTAAAACCGTTTTGTGTTAATAGTTCACTCGCTTGTGTTGAACGGTTCCCACTTCTGCAAACTATTAAGTAGGTTTCATCTTTATTCAAATTACTCAAACTCTTTTCCAAATCCTGTAACGGAATCAGTTTTGCATTAGGAATATGTCCTTCCTGAAATTCAGCAGGAGTTCTTACATCTAACACTACTGGCCCTTTTTCGTCTAATATCTGTTTTGCTTCCTCAGAAGAAACATTCACATATCCTTCATTTCCAACTCCACAAGCAGAAAGAATAACAATTAATATTGTAACAAATGAATATAATACCTTTTTCAACATGTATCACCTTGAAATTGTATTTTTTTGAACTTTAAATTTAATAATTCCAGTTATTCATACCACCAACAACATTAGTTACATTTTCATATCCGTGTCTACTTAACAACCCACAAGCCATTGAACTTCTTCCACCACTTTGGCAGATAATCACAACTTCTTTATTCTTAGGAATCTTACCTAAGTTTGTCTCTAGCTTATCTACTGATATATTCTCGAAACCACGAATATGATTTGCTTTATACTCACCTGTTGTTCTTACATCAAGAAAATAATTGTTACTTTTATCATTCAAATATTCTTCCTTTAATTGCTTTGTTGATATTTGCTTATATTTATTTTTTGAAAATAATCCCAGGAACATTATTTTCCCCCCTCAACATCAATTTACCATACCGTGTATAAGTATAATAATATAATTACAACAAATCGTCAATTCTAATTGATGGACAAAAAATACCTTTATTGTTTTTCTTCATAAGTTCTTTATAATTTCATCACATTTTATCAATGTTTATATTTCCTCCAATTTTCTATACTTAAAGAAACACCATCAACTTTAAACAAAAAAGGAGGAAACAGAAATGAAGAAAATTTTATTTGGTTTTGTACTTATTTTTCTATTAATTTTTACAGCAGCTTGTTCAGAAACAAAACCTCCATCGGAGCCAACCACTAACCAAGAAAGTAGTTCAACCGAACAATCCGCTGCCTTAAGTAAGGAAAACACATCTGACACTCAAACCTTAGCCTATAACCCTCCAAAAATGGAGGACCTTGAAGGCAAGGATGACCCGATAAGTGAATCGATAAAACGGGGTTATACTTATGTTAATGAATCTTATGTAACACTTGATGAATATGTAGGTAATAACTTATCTTGTACAAGCTGCCATGCTGGTGCTGGGGTAGGTGAAGCTTCATCACTTGTAGGAGTTACAGCAGCTTTCCCTGAATATAATCCTCGCGCTGGAAAAGTATTTACTATAGAAGATCGCATAAATGGCTGTTTTGTACGTAGTATGAATGGTAATATGCTTCCTCTTGACAGCCAGGAAATGAGAGATATGGTTTCTTATTTAACATATATTTCCGAAGGTATACCAGTTAGAGCCGATATTCCATGGAGAAAGCAAAATAAAATGCAGGTAGCAGATTTACCGAAAACTGATTTGGCTAATGGCGAAGAAATTTATAAGCAATCATGTATTGCATGTCATGGAGCAGATGGAGAAGGAATTGGCGCAAACACAGGACCTGCTATTTGGGGTGAACATTCCTTTAATGATGGAGCAGGTATGGCAAGACTTTCAACAGCAACAATGTTTATCCAGAGAAATATGCCAGTTGGACAAGAAGGTAGCTTAACACAACAACAGGCTGCCGATGTAGCCGCCTTTATACTTTCCCAAGATCGGCCAAAATTCCCTGGAAGAGCAAATGATTGGCCAAAAGGTGGAGCTCCAAAAGATAGTCCATACTATAATGAAATAAAAAGTGTTATAGATGGCATCGGTGAAAAATAAGTAGTTTAATAAAATTGTATGAATTAGAAGCTGAAGACATAAAATCTCTTCAGCTTCTTTTTTTCTGAGAACTCAAAACAAGAAGAGAATCTTGGATATACTAAAACATATAAGGACGATTTAAATGATAAGAATACCCATTTAGTAATGCTGTTAAACAAGGGTATGATTTAATGAATGAAACACATGTCCTGTTAAATGAGAATGTTGGCAACCAACTATCCTGTTCAAGCTGCCATGGAAATGCAGGACTGGATTCCCTTCCCCTTTTACGAGAGTTACAGCTGTATACCCTTAATATCATAATGCACGTGCAGGTAAAGTATTAACTATTGAGGACCGGTGCGGGTATGGCACGAATCGGAACAATGGCAGGTTACATTAAACGAAATATGCCCACAGCTGAAATGGGGGGAATAAATAAAGGTGATTTAACAGAGCAACAGGCAGCGGATCTTGCAGCATTTATTTTATCTCAAGAACGACCTGACTTCGTGGAAAAGGCAAATGATTGGCCAAATGGTGATCGCCCAGATGATGTACCATATGAAACAAAAGCGAAAAAAGTAAAGGAAGAAGTTTCTCAAGGCCCTGAAGAAGAAAAGAAGAAATAAATATGTATAGAAACACTTAAAGGCTTGAGTTATTAACAACTCAAGCCTCTTTATCTTCCCAAACCTAAATTTCTTTATAGATAGAATATTCTTGAATTAAAACTTCCTGAAAATAAGGTAAAAATTTTTTAAAAAATGGAGTTCGAACTTTGTTAACTACATTTTCGTTCATCGCTTTTACTACAGGTAAAATATAGTTCATAATCATTTCTTGTTCTATGCTTGTAAGGTTATTCATCATTTCATTGTTTTGAGCTTTAATTTTTTCCTGCTGAATGGCACCTATAAAAGCCATAATGCAGCCTATGTGATCAGGATAAATATCTTGTTCTAAAGGAAAGTGAAATCCCATTTTTTCATATAGGCCAATTAAACAAAGGAGATTTTTCTTTCTCTCTTCACTATCATCCTTATTACCAATGTAAGAAGAGTAATAAGGTGAAAGAAAATAATCTCCAGGAATAAAGAAATGATTTTCATACCATAACTCCACATCTTCCCGATTATAATCAGCATGAAAGGGAAAATTTAATTTTAACCCCTCATCCATATTTCGGAAAATAACTTCATAACGATCCCAATCCCCTAGCCATACGCTTGCTAAAATGTTAGTTAAGGCCAATTGACCATATTGTTCTTCGTGTATTCTATCCATTACTATCACCTATTGTTTAGACTTTTTCAATATCAACGAAAACATCTTGTTGTGCAGGTCCACCAACTACAAGATCTGCTAAAAATCCTTCAAAATAACTATCGTCTTTATCAGCAAGAGCGTTAACTGAAAACCCTTGTCCTCTTCCTCTTGCGTATCCTGATTCTTCATGCATTGGTGTATTCGTATTAAATGGTAAATGACCATATTGGGCTGCCGGATTGATGACCTTTCCATCAATCGTGTCCTTACTAGCCCCATATGCATAATGCCCAAAGCTAAAGTTTGCACCAACTACTCCTGGCTTAATACCAGGTGTTACCAAAACTCTTGCTTTCTCTTTGGCACTAGTTGAAGTAATATATACTTCATCACCGGTTTTTAAACCTTTTTTCTTCGCATCGGCTGTACTGACCCATAGATAATTTTCATCACGAATCTCACGTAACCATACGTTACTTTCATTTCGGTGTGTTCCCATATTTCTTGATTTCCAGTTTATAAACTGAAATGGTTTGGAAGGTTTATATATTTCACCATTATATTGTCTAACTTCATCAGCAATGGCGACCCCTTCAAAAAACTTGCCTGTATATGCACTCTTAAATCCCGCTGCTTTTTCGTCATAAAAATGGACGAGATTTGCCCATTGATATTTAATATGCTGCCCTAAATGTTCATCACCGGTGGCCTCAAATCTTCCACCACGATTTAGAACATATATGACTTTTTTCCATTCCTCAGGTTTAACAGCATTTTTTAACACATTAACATCAAAATATTTTCCTAAAGCTAGTTTTCTAGCCTTCTCAAAAACGGCTAACTCCTCTCCGCTTGCATCTTTAACTGGTTTTTTACCATCAAACGCAATATTAGCAACCATTTTTAAATAGTAATCTTCTGGACAATGTATCGAGGAGCCATCTACTAACGCATGATCACCAACACCTGGGAGTCCCATTTCTTTAAATAAATCAATATAAACTTGCTCCGTTTGTCGTGCATTTGGTACCACACGTGTTACAGGCTGGATTATACCAGCGAATTTATATTTTAGAATTGGGAAGATAGCTTCTGAATTCCAACTCTCTAAATAGGACAAATCTGGCAGTATAAAATCGGCATACTTCGTAGATTCTCCAATCACAATATCAGATGAAACCACTAATTCTACTACACTTGTATCCTTTAGGAATTTCTCCTGCATATCAGATCTTGACCCTGACATGATTGGAGAAGTTCGATTCATCAATAGTGCTCTAATTTTGTAAGGATATCCTTCTGCAGAACTTGGAAGAACATCATGAATTAATTTATTTCCTAACGGATACCAAGGCCGTTTTGCAGGATAACCATCCCTTTCAAACAATGTTGTTTTTTCATACGGTGTTTTATGACGAGTAACAGGTATTCCCCAGCCTTTATTAGGTTTTGGAACAGATGCTAAATCATAGCGTCCCTCTGTAGCTTTATATTTAGCACCTAGTGCAGTATCCCCACCGACCCAGTCATGATTACCGACTAAATGATTGAGCATATTTAGCGCTCGAGTGCTATAATATCCGTTGGTATGCATCGCTGGTCCACGATAAGAATGTATTCCAACCTTCTTACCATATGATGTAAATTCTCTTGCAATTTGCACGATTTGATCAACGGATACTTCACACATTTTTGAGTAGTCTTCCAATGATTTTTCCATTGTTTTTTCTTTAAAAATTGTAAACGTTGATTTCACTTTTATACCGTTAATCATCGTATTAACCTCTAAATCCCCAATTGATGCTTTCGTATGTGGAATTGGCTTTCCATTTTCAAGAACAAC
>JAENZK010000461.1 GCA_016841285.1 Guptibacillus hwajinpoensis
GTTATTCTGCCTTAATCGAGTAAAGAACTATGGCTAACAGGGTAGAATGTCGCTGTTATTCTGCCTTAATCGAGGAAAGAACGAGGCTAACAGGGTAGAATACCGCGGTTATTCTGCCTTAATCGAAGAGAGGACTATGCTAACAGGGTAGAATACCGTTGTTATTCTGCCTTAATCGAGGAAAGAACGAGGCTAACAGGGTAGAATACCGCTGTTATTCTACCTTAACCAACGGAAGTGTTTCAACCCTCAACACATGTCTGAAAAAATTAATTGTAAATTCCAACAAGCTGCAATTGGTTATTTCTAATCACAGCCCTTCCTTCATATGATTATAGGGAAGGCGGGTGAATGGGACATGTTGCTTGTTCTTGTTGGGTCGGTCCTTGGATTAATCTATAAAAGCTTGGAATGGATTTGGATTAACGATAACTTCCAGAGAAATCGAAAACATCTTTTTTCAATTGAAAATTTCCTTTTACTCATAATTACTTATGTGATTTTACTTGTTGGGTTCGGCTTTATTTATACGATGATCGAAGCGTCTGGGACATCGATTATTTTGGAGTCAGGTAATGAGGTAGAGCCACCTTTTTTTCATATAATGGGTACAGGGATGTATTTTAGTGCCGTCACCTTATTTTCACTAGGCTATGGTGATGTTGTCCCGATAGGGTTAGGCCGTCCCTTGGCCATATTAGAATCGTTAATTGGTTATTTATTACCGGCAGCATTTGTGATGAGGACTGTTATTGATTTTGAAGGCTCTCTTTTTAAAGAACGAGGTTAGTCTTTGAAAAAAGTGGGTAATATTTGTAATAGCATGAACTTTTCGATAATCTATTAAATAGATGAATGACAAATAATGGAGGTATTTATAATGGCAGTAGAGATCGGAACAAAAGCGCCGGATTTTGAATTGCCGGCAAGTAATGGGGAAATGGTTAAGTTATCTGATTTTCAAGGTAAAAATATTGTTTTATATTTTTACCCAAAGGATATGACGCCAGGTTGTACAACGGAAGCTTGTGATTTTCGTGATAAGCATGAAAGCTTTGCTGAGTTAAATGCAGTAATTCTCGGAGTAAGCCCTGATCCAATGAATCGTCATGACAAATTCATTGAAAAATATGATTTGCCTTTTTTACTTTTGGCGGATGAGGAACATAAGGCAGCTGAGGCTTATGATGTATGGAAAATGAAGAAGAACTTTGGTAAAGAATATATGGGGATTGAGCGATCAACGTTTGTCATTGATAAGGATGGCCAACTGGTGAAAGAATGGCGTAAAGTAAAGGTGAAAGGCCATGTAGATGAAGCTCTTCAATTTATTAAAGACAATTTAGCATAAGGAAGTGTGCTTGTAATGGTAGATCCACGGATTAAGCAATTAGCAAATACGATATTAACTCATTCGGTAAAATTACAAAGTAAGCAACGTGTCATTATTAAAGGTCATGCTAATGCAAAGCCACTTATTTTGGAGTTGATTGACCAAACGTATCAGCTTGGAGCTTTTCCTTATGCTGAAATATTGGATGATGATATTTCAAGACAAATGTTCATGGGCTATGAAAAAGAACAGCTTGAGACCATTCGTGATTGGGATATGAAAAAATATCAGGATGTAGATGCTATTGTCGTGATCGTCGGAGAGGAAAACGATGCTGAGTTAGCAGATGTTCCCCGCGAAAAGTTTCGTATTCGTGGCGAAGTGATGAAACCAGTACAGCAATTTTACATAAATAATCGCAAATGGGTTTTATTAAACTTTCCAACTAGGGGACTTGCCCAAAAGGCTGGGATGAGTTCTCCTAGATTTGCAGATTTCTTATTAGATGTATGCAATGTTGATTATCAGAAAATGGCTGAAGCAATGAAGCCGTTAAAAGAACTAATGGAAAAAACAGATCGAGTCCGGATTGTTGCACCTGAAACGGACCTAACATTTTCGATAAAAGGAATCCCAGCGATTATGTGTGCTGGTGAAAATAATATTCCAGATGGAGAAGTGTTCACAGCACCTGTGCTTGACAGTGTTAATGGTACGATTACCTATAATACACCATGCCCATATCAAGGGACTACATTCCGAAATGTTTCTCTAACCTTTAAAGATGGTAAAATCATTGAGGCACGGGCAGATCAAACGGAAAAAATAAATGAAATCTTTGATATCGATGAAGGTGCGCGTTATGTTGGGGAATTTGCAATTGGCGTCAATCCGTTAATCCGGGAGCCGATGGGCGATATTTTATTTGATGAAAAAATTTGTGGAAGTCTTCATT
>JAENZK010000045.1:0-7853 GCA_016841285.1 Guptibacillus hwajinpoensis
AGATAGTTATGTAGTAAAAAGACTTTCAGATAATGAAATAATTCCTTTGTCAGCTCTAATTGATGATTCTAAGAAATCAGTTGAATTGCAATTCGCTGAAAGATTAAATGATGACACTGAATACCAGTTATTAATCAAAAAGTATAAAGATGTTTATGGAAATGTAAATGAATCTGATTATGAATATGTTTTCACGACTTCGGATTATACACATCCGGAGGTAATTGATGATCCAGAGATTGATCAACATTGTTTTGCAATAGCTGAAAAGGGTAAGATTTTCATTATATACTCTGAAACTATGAATGAAGAACAAATGCTTGATAAGGCAAACTATCAGGTATCAATTAATCAAGGCGATACTTATATGGATTTAGGTTATGATGATACAATTACTAAGGTTAATGATAGGATAGTTCAAATTTACGTCAAGAAACTTGAGGATAAGAATGATTCAACGATCAAACCTTATGTAAAGATAGCTCCAATCATGGATCTTGCTGGAAAAAGATTGTATGGTAGTGTTGAGACTTACACTGTTCAAAGTATCGATTCAGAAAATGTTCATATTGAAGAAGCTCAATTAATAGCTAAGAATAAAATTAAGGTTGTATTCAACAAGAAGATGGGAAGTATTAGTGCGAGTGATATAGAATTAACTAACTTAACAACTCCGGATTCAATTAAAGTTGTAGTTCCTCAAGAATCGACTACTATTAATTCTGAGGGAAAAACAGAAGTGGTTTTGAATCTAGACGAAGAGTTAGCTACTGATGTAACAGATGTGGCAGGAGCTAAGATTGGTATTACTACTATTGCTGCTCCATCTTCAGAGTCAGAGTGGGGTAGTAAGTTGAGATCTCATTTCAGTAAAGAACTTGTTGATAAGACAGCTCCTGAAATTGTTAAGTGGGATCATGATAATGATGTATCAACTGATGATATTGCTAAGGTTATAGGCCGTGGAAATCTTGCTTCTCCTCAAGTTTATGACAATAACTATACTGTACCACAGGATACTACCGGTAGTATAACAATTTTTTTCTCAGAAGATATTAAGGAATCAACCCTTACAGTAGATACATTCAACGTAACTGGTTTCACAATAACTGATATAACAGCTCCTGCTGAAACTAAGACTGTAATTCTTACAGTTAAGGCTAACGCTGATAATACATCTGTTAAGACCACTGTAATTCAAGTTTCAGAAATATATGATATGGCTAATAATGCATTTGCTGCGGGTTCACCATGGGCGGTTACGTTGGAGGATGAACCATTAACTAACTAGACCCACCTGAGCTGGCGGATTGCTAGTTGGGAGGGACAATCAAGACTACCCGCTTGAGCCTTAGGATTCATTGAATGGTTCACCAACTGCTTTTATTTACAGTCAGTCGCTTTAGCGACTGACTTATTATTTTCTGCATTTTAATACTTGCTCACCCGTAAACGTGTCTTCATATCTTGTATGCTTATTAAGTCGAAGTGCCTGCCACCCAAATCGAGATATTCTTTTTGTCAAAGGGATCATCCTTTCGGGGAGTTTGGTATATACGAAGAGAGTTTTGAAAGACTATTTGGGATGTAATGTTTTGAGGGAATTTAGATCAAACGATTTCCAATAGTAATGGTAATCTTCCATATTTACCGCAAATTCACGACCATGTGCATTCATTATTTTTTTCATTAATGAAATAGGCAGACGATTAACTAAAATTTGAAATTCATTGGGTGTAATCCAATAAGTCGGAATGTTAAGGGTATTCAGAAGTTCCCGCACTTTTACTTTATCCATTTTTGTATTCTCTGCTGTAAGTGAAATCACATCATTTTTTACTTCTACAAACAATCCTCTCATCTGAAGTGCCTCTGCTAAACGATCTGTCCCATTCATCATTTCTAAATTCATTAAGTTCATTTTCATCATCCTCTTGTTTACTTTGTGGTTTAAGTATATGAATAGCCGGTTACTAATTCGTAACCGGTTTAACGGAGGACATAGGATTGAATTTCCGATTTCCATTCGTATCCGTCCTTTGTCGAAGGCTGTATGTTTTATGAATGGAAAAGAGCCTAAATATACAAGAAATGCATAAAATCTTGCATATTTTGGGTTCTTTAATTTTCCCTATTAGGTTATAAAAGCTCCATTAAGTTAAACAAGAAATAATCTAAATGTTTCACAATAGAGGATTATTGTGCACTAACTAGCACGGCTATCTAATTGGAATTTTCATTTTATAAAATGTCGCTCCAGACCGACATTTTTTTTATTAATGCTCTTTCTCTTTCACTTGACAAATAACATAAGTACAATTATTATAAGTGTACTTATGTTAATAGAGGGATATTAATGAAATTAAGTTTCGACTTATTAGTCAATACTTCACCTGAGAAAGTTTGGGAATTATACGAGGATATTAACAAATGGGACACCAAAATAGAAAATGTAACTTTGGAAGGTAACTTTTCCATTGGCAGCACTGGAACTATTGAAGTTGAAAATCAGCCTTCCTTACCGTATACAATTGTAGATGTTCAAGAGAATGAAAGTTTCTGTACAAAAACTACTATTCCTTCCTTTTGTGATATATATTTTAATCACGAAATAACTGCAGTTGGTGAAAAATGTACTATTAAACATTCTGTTGAATTAAAAAATGATAAGTCTAATGAGCAAAGTATTATTTTTTTGCAACAGTTATTTAGTGATGTACCGAGAGCAGTGCTTACAATAAAGGAGTTGGTGGAAAATTGAGAGAATTTCCATCCAAGTATAAAGGAGAATCTTCAGAATCAATAGGATTTCTGTTCATAAGAGTGTACAACATATGGCATAGAGAAATAAAAAAACAATTAAGAGAAATTAATCTTACCCATCCTCAATTCGTTGTATTAACAACTTTAGGATATCTATCCAAAAATGATGGAGATATTAACCAAGCTTTAATTGCAAAAGAATCTGATATGGATGTTATGACAGTTTCAAGTATAGTTAAAAAATTGGAACAAAGTAATCTAATAGTTAGAAGTACATCAAAAAAAGATCCAAGAGCAAATACCATCTCCCTAACAAAAAGTGGACAAGACATGTTAGAAGTAACTGTTCCATTAGTTGAAAGAATAGATGAAGTCTTTTTTTCTTCTCTTGGAGTCGAAGAAGATTTTTTTAGGAAACAATTAATCTCACTTTCAAATTTCGATTTCCGTTCTATGGAGGAAAATCATGAGTAAATATTGGATTGGTGTAGCATCAGAGGATCATGTAAAACACGGGGTGACAGAAGGATTTTGCCAGCTTTGTCACGGCAAATCTTCTCCCCTGAAAAAAATGAAAGAAGAAGACTGGATTATATATTACAGTCCTAAAGAATCATTAAATAAGAAAACGCCTTGTCAAAAATTTACGGCTATAGGCCAAATATTAAGCAGCAATATTTATCAGGTTGAAATGTTTCCTGGTTTCCAACCTTATAGAATGAATGTAAATTTTCTTGATTCAATTACACCTGTCCCACTAAACAAAGTTTCAAATTCGCCTTTGTGGCAAGAATACCGTTCTAGATTAAGATTTGGACACTTTGAAATTCCGAAAGAACTATTTTTTATGATCTCTGATTTAATGACACATTAATATCCAACTTACCTAAAAACTGTTGTGCCACAATCTGGCTCATTTGTCGAACAAAACTAAAACATCCTTTTCAATAACCTAGATTGTATGTAACTTTGGTGAACATTAGCCTTTCGCCACTAACATATTGCACAAATGAGGGATATTGTTCATTAAGCAGCTCGGTCATTTAAACAGCAATTCCCCAAAAAATACCAATCCCCAATCCTGGAAATCGGCATTTTTTGTTTGACTTCTTTTACTAAAGTCTCCGTTAATAAAATATTGCTTTCCCTAAAGATTTTCTACAATGGATAGCTGGTTACTTTGCCCATTTATCACATACTTTAATATTAGTTAATCATTTACTCTTTCCATAACAAAAGGGCCGTCCGTTTATTTCAAAGATATCTTTATGTGGGGATATTATTATAGAATGAACATGGTTTTCATCCCAAAATGCATTTATTATAATAGACGGCTTAGTTGTTTTGCTCCAAACATATCAGGAATCACATCATAATCGAGTGAACCTTCACTTTTTTCCATTGATTCTTTAGCTGATTTAGAAACTTTTGCCCCTTTTTTCTAAATAGTACAAATTACAAGATTATAATGAACAATTGATTGTTGTATATTTATAGGATTGGAAAACAGTGTGTTAAATACAATAAAAAAGGGACAGGTGGGAGCTTGCCCCAAAACTATATTAAAATGGATATTTCATAGCTTCCTTTTGAACGGAGACCCATTTTGTTGTTGTAAATTCTTCGATTACCCATTCTGTTCCAAAACGTCCTGTACCACTTTTCTTTACACCACCGAATGGTACATTACTTTCTAACACTGCTGGCATATCATTGACATGTGATGTTCCAGATTCTATTTGAAGTGCTAGACGCTCACCTCTTTCAAGGTCACTTGTAATAATAGCAGATGATAATCCAAACTCTGTATCATTTGCTAATGTAATTGCCTCATCATCATCATTTGCACGGATAATCATCGCTATAGGTCCAAACATTTCTGTACACGCTAATTTTGAGTTATTTTTTACATCAACAAACACGAATGGTGAAATGACGTTACCTTTGCGTTCACCTTCAACAACTAGCTTTATCCCATCAGCTTTAGCCTGTTCCACAAAGGACATAATTTTTTCCGCTTGATTTTGATTAATAACTGGCCCAATAACGGTATTTGGTTCTTTCGGGTCACCAACCGTTAACTTTTTTACTCGCTCTTTATATTTACTTATAAATTCATCATAAATATCATCATGGACAATAATACGATTTGTAATCGCACAAATTTGACCGTTATGCATAAATTTACCGAAAACAGCCATATCTACAGCATAATCAACATCAGCATCTCCTAATATAACGAGCGGATTATTGCCTCCTAATTCCAATGCCTTAGGTATAAATGATCCAGCCGTTACTTTTTCGATATGCTGTCCGACAGCTGTTGACCCTGTGAAGCTAATAAAAGAAATATTTTGGTTTGTAAAGAATTCATCTCTACTTTCTTGCGCATCAGTCAAAATGGAATTGAAAACACCATCTGGCAAACCAGCAGCTTCAAACGCTTTTGCAAAAATTTGCCCACCTACCATACCAGTTTGTATTGATGGTTTATGCACAACGCTATTCCCTAATGCAATCGCTGGAAAAATAGTACGTGTTGCCATATTAAATGGAAAATTAAATGGTTGAACCGATGAAATTACGCCTATTGGCAATCGATAAACATGATTCATCTTATTAGGAGTAACCGATGGATATTCCTTCGGCTTATATACTTCATCAACCATTTTAAGAGATTCATTGATATCAGCTACACCAAAAGAAAATTCGATTTCCGCTTTTAGTACAGTTCCTCCTGTTTCACGGATAATTAACTGTACAATCTCACCTTTATGCTCTTGTAAATAATTTAACGCCTTTGTTATAATTTCATGTCTTTCTTCAGGAGTTGTTTGTGCCCACTTTTTTTGAGCAGCTTTTGCAACTTTAAAGGCCTGCTTAATTTGTTTTTGATTTGCGAGAGGGATTTCAGCTAAAATAGATCCATCAAATGGGTCTGTATCTTGAAACACACGACCACTTTCACCATCTACCCATTGACCACCTATATAACTTTTCTTCAAATGTTCTACACCAGTAACAGCTATTGTGTTTGACATATAGACACTCTCCTTTTTTAAAATGCTTATTTAATAATATTATTTTGTATTACATTCCTTGGATAATGTGGAATTCCCCAATAAATATAAAAGCGTTTTCGTTTTTTTATACTACCCAAATGGGTGAATTCATTTAAAATATTACTTTGCGAAATAATCATGATAGTATGTTATATTTGTTGGTAATTTAAGAACAATAGGAACGTTTTTTTATAAAAGGAACTTACTATTTAGGCTAGTTCCTTCACAATGTTAAATACTTAACAAACTCCCCAACCGTTAGGTGAGTATATTACACAAGTAGTAATACGTTTTTCCGCTCTGCTTATCGTTTCTCGCAGAAAAGTAGTTGCTTCTTTTTTTAGGAAGTTTTCTTCAGGGTCGTCATATACATTAACCTCTATATTCGACAGCCAAAACTTCATTATCCTAATAATTTTTTAAGCCTAAAAGGCTCAATGAAATAATTCGTAGAACCACCTATTTGTCAATCTTCTATACAACTAATTAATAATAAAACGAGTCTGGCAGAGCCATATACACAAAAATCAAAAAACATTATAGATAACCTTGAGTAACCTAAAATTTTTACTGTGCAGTAAGTCCTCCGTCCACTACTAATTCAGAACCGGTTGTATAGGTAGACTCGTCTGATGCCAAATAAACAGCAGCTTGTCCAATTACTGAAGGATCAGCAATAATTCCTTGTGGCACTAAAGATGATACTTCATCTTGATTGGGAACCAATTTCATTAGTTCTGTATTGATATATCCAGGATGTATTGTATTAACTCGAATATTTGTATTCTTTTTTGCTAAGTGTAATGCCGCTGATTTCGTCATTAATTTTACACCGCCTTTTGAAGCTGAATAGGCTAATAAATCTGGATTTCCAACAATCCCTTCAGTAGATGATATATTAATAATAGAACCACCATTCCCTTTTTTCATCATAGCTTCCGCCCCATATTTGGTTCCTAGAAATACACTGTCGAGGTTGATATTCAATACTCTTTTCCAACTTTCGTAAGTCGTTGTTTCTATATTTCCATGAGTACCCACTCCTGCATTGTTAACAACCACATCTAATTGACCATATTTTTCTAGTATATTATTGATAACAACTTTCCATTGTTCTTCATTTGTTACATCAAGCTTCATTGGAAGAACTTCTCCTCCATGTTCATGAATCTCTTTTCCTACCTTGAATAATCCTTCTTCATTAATGTCTATGAGGACAACTTTTGCACCTTCTTTTGCAAATTCGTTTGCGATTGCCTTACCCAATCCTTGTGCAGCGCCTGTTACTAAAGCTATCTTATTTTGTAATCTTCCCATTTCAATCTCTTCCTTTCAAAAATAACTGTTAGGTATTTGAAAATCCATAACCTCGATATTTTACTCTTTTAACCTTTACTCTTCCCTTTTAAAATTTTGAAGAAATTTAATTACAAAAATTCAACCGTTCCTGCATCAACTGCTATTGAACCACCATCTATTGGGAAAACTGCTCCTGTTACATATGATGCTTCATCTGAAATGAGCCATGAAACAGCGTTTGCAATTTCTTCTGGCTTAGATGGGCGCCTTGCCGGGATTAATTTAGTCACTCGTTGGTAAGCCTGTTCTAATGTTTCACCGGTCTCTTTTGTAAGACTATTCATTTCCTCGTCAGCCATTTCCGTTCGTACCCAACCTGGACAGACAACATTTGCCCTAATATTTTGTTCCGCATAATCCACAGCAATTGATTGGGTAAGAGCAATCAACCCGGCTTTTGATGCACAGTATGCTGGAAGGGAAGGTGCAGTTCTAAGTCCTGCAACGGATGATATTGTTACTATTGAACCTTTATTTTTAATTAAATGTGGTATCGCTACCTTTGTTACTAAAAAGCCTGAAGTTAGGTTAATACGAATCACTTTATCCCAATCTTCTAAACTCGTCTCTGTTACCTTCCCTTCAAAATTTATACCTGCATTGAGTACTAATGCATCAAGTCTCCCATATTCTTTTATGATTTGATCAATTAAATTTTCAACATCATGC
>JAENZK010000045.1:7863-20008 GCA_016841285.1 Guptibacillus hwajinpoensis
TGCCTGAATTGCCATCCCTCCTACTTCACTTGCCATTTTCTCAATACGGTTCAGTCTTCGTCCACATACAACTACATGATGATTGTTGGATAGTTTTCTAGCAACTGCTGCTCCAATTCCTGTTCCACCACCTGTTATAAGAGCAACTGGTTTTTCAATTTTATTTGTCCTCATAAAATCCCTCTTTTCTACCTTCAATTAAAAATATAAGACCAATTAACAATCCCTAAAGCAGGAATAACTATTTCAATCCATACAAAAAGATATAAATTAGAATCTATCTTATAATAAAAGCACTCATCAGTTTCACTTAACCCTTTTTCACTTCCTGATATACAATGCCAATTGTATAAATTTTCATTTAAGTATATATGTTCATAAACGTCTGAATTAAACTCAAATTTAATAGCCATTATTTTTTAATAGGGTTTTACTAGACTAAAAGCTTTGGAATCAATCCCCTTGTCTTTGATAATTAGTTAGTTCATCATCTTTAAGCATCATCATTTTTTGGCTTACTTCACTAATTTCGGGAGCTCTTTTGGATATTTTGTTTCGTTTAGAATTGTTGCTAATGATCCAAATGTTAGATGTACAACTTGCTTTGGCTTGGGATCCCAACATAAAAATCTTCCTGTAGAATGTCTTCTTTTCAGGTCAATTAAAATAATAGACTCAACTGGCATTATTGTTTCTGTCCAAAATAGAATTGTTAAATCATCGGCCACATCAAAAGAAGCACATTTTTCTGTATCCGCCATCCCTTTCTCTGCGCCATTCACACAATGCCAGCTAAACGTTTCCCTGTTTAGGTATATATGCTCATACCAGTCATCTGAACTATAACAATATAACACTCTCTTTCCCACTAGGCTTGCAGACTGAGTAATAGGATCATTACCTGGTTTTCCCTCTACAACTGCATTTAAAAATTGAGTTTTAGTCCTCTTCTCACCATCCATTTCAAAAAACCCCGAAACTGCAACAAATATATTTCCCGACTCCATTTTCCAAATTAGTGTTACTTCTTCCTCATATTTTGTTTTGTAAAAGTCAACGAACAATATACCAGGTCTTTGCTCAATCACTTCATACCTTTCGGTACCATATTCGCCCTTCCCTTGACCTTCAAGAATAGACCACTTTAACGTATTTTCATTAATAAATTCATGTTTAATGACTGTACCATCTTCAAAAATAAAGTTAACATTTTCACCTACTAAAATATTACTAAGTTCTAATTTATACTCACTAAATCCATCAGCCATTTCCTCTAATGTTGGCCATTCCTCTATAGGTACATACTGTTGCTTTTCTACTTCTTTTACAATTTCCATTATATTTCCTCCTATTTCATTAACCTATAGTTAGAAAACTGTCAGCTTTTTAATATAGGTATATTTTCCCTAATTACAATTTTTTATTTTGTTTCTACCGCATCCTCTGTAGTTACAGGGGAGAAATCAAGAAATAAATAAGTCTTCACTCATTATTTAATTACCTCCATCTCTTTTTTGCTTACGTTTTCAAAAGCTTTTAAAGTAATAATATTTCTTTACTTATTTACATTTTAATATGTTATTTTTCTTTTAACTATTACCCAGATGGGTTATTTTCAGATAATTCACATTAATTAGGTGAAGGTATCACACTATTAAGGACTGCTAATCAGTTTTTAATTGTTACATTCCGAACTAGTTAGGACTTTGATACCCACCCTATTTCATCAATTAATAAATTTTATTTTTTTAGAAAATTCAAAAAAGTCTGTCCGGAAATTCGGACAGATCCTTCCTTTGAATTAATTATTCAGAAATCTAAAAAACTCCATTATCTTGGGTAATCTCTGGGGATGGAACATCTTTATTTCCTTGTATTTCCGCTATATAAATACAAACGATTACTAGGATAAGAGCAATTACATCAACTATTCGGATTGCTGCACCATAGAAGGCGACAGCAACAATAGTTGCAACTATTGGAATTACTGATGTTGCCATTCCTGCAGTACTAGCATTAATCCGTTGCAATCCCGCATATGTAAAGACATATGCTAGTGCCCAACCACAAACTCCATAAAAAACAACACCAAACCAGTTATTTATTGTAACAATTGACAAATCATAGGAAGTAAACTCATAAATACCCATTGGTGCTAATTGAATAAAACCAAAGAAACATAATATTGCTGACATCGTTATAGGCTTCAATTCCACTGCTAGCTTTTTAGCATAGATAAAAAATAATGACATGGAGATAACTGCTAATAGCATAAACATGATTCCTAGTGAACTAGAACCCCCTTCAACTTCAACTCCAGCAATATTCATTATTAAAACGGCTATAATGGCTAATACAATCGCAAACACTTTTCTAATGTTTAATCGTTCACGCAATAGAAACAATGCAAGAATGAACACCACTGCAGGGGTGATACTTGTAATAATCCCAGCCGCGATAGCATTAGCATATGTTAAACCGTAGAGTAAAAATACGTTATATAGTGTACAGGTTAAAAATGCTTGTAAGAACATTGCTATATAAACTTTTTTCCCTAATTTTGTCCATTTTGTTTTTTCATATATCGTTGCAAAAGGAACAAGAATTAACACTGCAATCCCTACTGTCATAAAGTTAAATAACCATACAGGAAACTTCGTCATTAATTCTCCTCCAAGTGGAAGGATTAATCCAATACAACTCATCGATAATAAAAAGTAAATTAGTCCTTTATTCATTACGATACTCCTCTCTCCTCTTATTAACAAGATAACTATCTAGAACTGTTATTCTCTAAAAGATACAGAACTCCCTATATTAGAGCGCTTACAAACAGTGGCGTTTTATAAAATGGAAAACACCAAATTACAGCAAAAAAGTTTATCATATACTGGGTGTTTTTAACTTCACATTATCTTTCTGGATATGTTGCTGCATTTAACGATATGACCCCCAGTTTATTGAATTTTTAGGCTAAGTGGGGGTCCTGAAAATAATTTTAAATTTCTGGGTACTTTGTTTCACTTAAAATAGTTGCAAGTGATCCAAACGTTAGGTTTACTACCTGTTCTGGCTTTGGATCCCAACAAAAGAAACGACCTGTAGACCGCATTGCTTTTAAATCAATTACAACGATTGACTCAACAGGCATAACCGTTTCCGTCCAAAATAGAATTGTTAAATCATCGTCCAGATGGTAGAAAGAACATTTCTCCACATCGGACAATCCCCTTTCAGCACCATTTACACAATGCCAGGCTAACGTTTCTTTATTAAAGTACACATGTTCATACCAATCATCAGAACTATAGCGATAGAGAACACGTTTGCCAACTAAGTCGCTGGATTGCGAAATTGGATTATTTCCTGGTGCTCCTTCAATAACAGCTGAAGAAAAATTTGTTTTCGTTCGCCGCATATCCCCATCAATTTCAACAAAGCTCGATACGGCCACAAAAACATTCCCATCTTCTGATTTCCAAATGAGTGAAACTTGTTCCTCATATTCTGATTTATAAAAATTAACAAAGAAAATTCCGCTACGAACTTCAAAGGCTTCATAGGTGTTAGTACCAGTTAGCCCTTTATCATCACCTTCTAATATGGTCCAAACCAACATTTTTTCATCTTTAAATTCATGTTTGATAACGATTTCATTTTCAAAATGAAGAATAATTGTTTTACCTGATAGCGCTGAAGTGTGTGGTATTCTATGTTCACTAAATCCATCTGCCATTTCCTCAAGTGTTGGCCATTCCTCGATAGGTACAAAAGATTGTTTCTCTACTTGTTTCTTAATATCGTAACTCATGACATAACTCCTCCTAATTAAATTTTTCTAAATGTTTGATAGATGAATCTACCCTTGATATGTGAAGATAATCTATCTTTCTATTAGATTATGTCAAAAGATTCAGATATTTTATATTACCCAACTGGGTGAAATTTTAAATTTTATATAAAGCTAATAATTGGATAATAACGCTTATAAATACTATAATGATACTTATTAAGCAAATATTTATATATTATTTCTAAAATATTATATTTGAGGTGAGAAATATGCAGGCTTTATCTGATAATAATTACCAGAAAATTCTTTCCTTTATGAATGAAGTTGAGCCTTCTTCTGAACTAAATTTTAGAAAAAATGCCTTATCTTCATTTGACAGAATTTTCGGACTTCCTGTTTCCCATTTTTGGCTTTATGATGAGAATCATCATCTTAATCTTAAAGATCCCATTATATATAATGGGAATGAGAAAGCTTTAAATGAATACTATGAACATTTTTACGAGCAGGATTTTTTAATCCCTGAAAAAGTAAATCATTTAATACATTCAAAAAGAGTTTTTAGAACTTTTGATTTAGTTTCCTCCAAAAACTATGAAAAAAGCGAATTTTACAATGATTTTATGAAGAAGTATGGTTACTATGAAGCGTTGGGTATATTTCTTTATGATGGAAAAAAATTATTAGGACTTCTTGATTTTATTCGTCCAAAAGAAGAAAAAACATTTGATAATCATGATATTAGATTATTTGAAATTCTTTCAAGATTTCTATCACAAAAAATGAAAAACGATCTAAATAATTTAGCTGAAAACAAAGAGGTCAGTCAAGGGACTGGTTTAACTCAAATAAAAAAACAATATGGCCTCACCCTAAAAGAAACTGAAGTTTTAGATCTTGTTCAGATGGGGTACTCTAATGTAGAAGTAGCTTCCAAGTTATATGTAAGTAGGGACACTGTTAAAAAACATCTACAGAACATTTATAAAAAAGTAGATGTTACAAATCGTACAAGTTTGTGCTATAAAATAAATCACCTTAAATAACACCCTTCTGAAATTATGGATCCATTGATGGATGTGCATATAGCATTACGGTGGAATGATAATTTATAACTTTATTGTAAATTAATGACTCTGTCCCATAGTTGAATTTAAGCAACTCATGGGGAGGGTGTTTTTTATTAAATTAAAAAAAGATAATTATTGGCGAAGTAATTTACTTTAAAAATTTATCGTGTTGCACAATGGTATGAAATTACTTAAAATTTTTTATATAAGATGATAGTGTATCTGGAATATTGTTCTGGTATGTCAAGAGTTTATCAAGAACGAGTGCTAAAAAATGATAACAGTCTAATATAAACCGTTTTTTGTTAAAAATGTAATACCACTAGAGTTACATAAAAACTTATTTAGTGCACAATAGCCTTTTATTGTTCATCATTTTATATGTAATTCTTGTTCAACAAAACTGCACCAATAGTTGAAGAAGCGACAGCTGTGTTCAGCTATCGCCCCCGTTCGTAATATAAGGTTAGCCAGATATTAAAGTGTACCCCTTGTAAAGGACATTTTAAAAAAGCCTAGGCAGCTTTAAGAAGATGATCTCTGTATTGAACAGGGGTCATCCTTTTTAAATTCCACTGGTATCTATAACGATTGTAATACGTCATGTATTGTTTAATTTCATGCTTTAATTCATCCAAGGTCTCGCAAGGCTTTATATATGCCTCATCTTTAAAATGGCCAAAAAATGATTCTTGGGGGGCATTATCCCAACAGTTTCCTCTTCTTGACATTGATTGACGTAACCCTAGCTTCTTTACTAATCTTTGGAAGTCTGGGTGAGTATAGTGGACTCCTTGATCTGAGTGAATGAAGGCATCTTCAGCTTTCTTAAAGTGTTTATTTTTCTTTAGCTTTAAAAGGGTGTCTGTTGCCAAGTCGATAGTCATGCGAGCTGAAGCTAGGATTTCATTGGTGGAACTGTCTTTAATTGTTGAAAGATACGCTTTCTGACCTTTACCATAGAATAAATAAGTAATATCTGTTAGGAGTACTTTTCCAGGCACATGCTGCTTAAACTGCCGATTCAAAAGGTTAGGAACAACCCGGTGTTGTTGTGTAGCTCTCATCATTCTTCTATAAGGATTGGCCTTTCTAATTGGGCAAACAATACTATATTTCTTCATGATTCTCCGAATGCGTTTCAAATTGTAGACAACACTAAATTGACCTGCCAAAGTCATTTTGATTTGACGTGCCCCTTTCTTACGATTTTTAAAGTGGAATGCTTTTAGGATAACCTTCTTAATTTCCTCATCCTTTTTATCCTTTCGTCTTCTTTGTTCTTGTGACTTCGCCGAGAAATAATTATAATAGCCACTTCTCGAAACACCTGATATTTCACAAAGGTATTTCACCATATGCTTTAAATTGTATTTTTCAATTACTGATCGATAAGGATATATTTCTGACTAGGAGGAAGTATTATTTTTTCATCCTCCTTTCCGCAAAACGAATCTTTTTTAACAGTTCGTTTTCCGCCTTTAATAAGTTAATTTCTGCTTCTAAACGAGCGTTTTTTTCCTCTAAAGTAAGTTCTCTTTCTCTAGGGCGTCCTGAGCTGCCAGCTCTTGTATCACGTAAACCACTTATCCCTCTCTCTAAGTACGTATCCTTCCATCTTCTGCTCGCAGAGTAAATATTTTTGACACTTGTATAGTCATGTTTCATAGATGTTTCAACTCCCTCATGACCGTTTGGATGATATACTCATCTACGCCGGGGAAAAAAGGGAGATTTCAGCAGCTGCAATTTTGATTGTGCAAACGCTGGTTGAAGGATCGTTCGAAAAAGTTGATGGCAAGGAATTCTTGGCCTCTTGATGTAGTGTAACGGGGACGATTGTTAGTTTTTGTTGTGACATAGTAAAAGCACCTCCTTTAATTGATACGTTCATTGTACCAAGGGGTGCTTTTCATTAATATGTGTTGTTTGAATGGGGGCTTACGTTACAACTACATTCTTAAATTGATCAAGTATTTCCTGAGTATTGTGGTGTATTCGGAAGCCTTTATTCAAAGGTATCATTGCTTACTTTATTAGCATTCCCTACTTCTAAGGCTGTATTAAGTGTGAGTGATAAAGAGTTAACTGATAAGATAGCTTCGTTATGTACGAGTCGTTCCGAGCTTTGGGCAAAAGAAAAGGCACAGAAGTTAAAAGAAGCTGCCCTTCGTAATCCTTTTCAGAAAAATCTTTACCAGAGTCATATATTTAACCTTGAGATCTTAATTAGGATTGTTCTTCAATACCAAGAGCATCTATCAAATATTGCCGATGAAACAGACGCTCTCGCTAAAGAAATTGAAGAATATGAGATTCTCCAATCTATCCCCGGAATTGGTGAAAAAATCGCTGCAACGATTATTTCTGAAATCGGAGAGATAGATCGGTTTAATAATGCCAAAAACCTCGTTGCATTCGCTGGAATTGATCCTAGTGTGTACTCTTCAGGTAAGTTTACTGTATCAGTTATTAGAATTACTAAACGAGGTTCTTGCAGGCTTCTCCATGCGTTATATATGGCTGTTCAAAGCGGTATTAGGGATGCCCGTAAAAAGAAAACGACTGAAGAAATTATTCCACGCAATAAAAAACTAAGAGAGTTTTACGAAAAGAAACAAGAAGAAGGGAAACCCTTTAGAGTAGCTATTATTGCCTGTGTAAATAAGCTCTTACATTGGATTTACGCCTTACTAAAAAGCAGAACTACTTTCCAAGATATAGCTTAAAAACTATATCTAACTAAATACAACAAAACCTTCCAGAGAAAGCTTAACGGAAGGTTATTTGGCATGTGCATTTTTTGTATATCATCTGTGCTTTAAATTTTTTATTGAAAATTATTGACAAACTATTAGCTGGTTTTGTTTAAAAAGATATGTTATAAATACCCTAATGTAATTTCACCTTCATGGTAAACTTCAATTACATATTTCTGGGGAACATATAGGAATGTGTCTGGACTTACAGCTACTAAATCTTCAAATGCTCCTATAATATTGTCAAACTTAGTTTTTAATACTGGGAAATTCCCATAACTCCAATACACTTCAATATCTTCTTTGTAAAATAAGTCCGAAACTTCTTTTAAGTCGTGTATCGCTTTATATTTACTGATTTTGCTCCAATCAATTCTTGACCATTGTGTAAAAGGTATTTGTTGTTGAAATAAATCATACAATTCTTTGCTCTTTGTGTTTGAATAAACAGTTACATTTTCGCCAAGAGCCTCGACACATTCCTCAAATAGAACCCCATATTCAGGTTTTTGGTTTACCTTTTTACGTTCCAACAATTGTTCTAATCTTTTCTTCCTCTCATCACTTTCCAGTTCATGAACACCCCAAATTTTTAAGTAAAGCCTCCGATAGCGAGTATTCGGGAGAAAATCGTATTAAACTGAGGGAGTTTAAGTGTAGCATTTCACAACATGGCTATATATGTTATAATCATTATAACGATTATAACAAGGATGTGATCATTTGGAACAATTCGAAAGAAAAGTTACTAAGATTGGAAATAGTTTTGGTATTACTCTTCCTATTGAATTACTTAAACAAGTTGGTTTAGCACAAGGCGATGACGTTCAAGTTGAGGTTAAAGACGGGCAAATTGTTTTGAGAAAAAAAGAAAAAGTAGTACTTCCTGAAGGTGTTGATGCGGAATTTATGAATATTTTAAATGATGTCATTAATGAACATGACAAAGCATTCAAAGGGTTAGTGAACAGATAATGAATGAGATTATCTATCTAACTATAAACCAAGTCATTACGATTAATACAATACAAATTCGTCTATATTCTCCAGATGAACAATTAGGAGTAAAGAATCCAAACTTACTTGATTCAGCTGTAAATAGACCCAAACAATCAGCGTTTGGAAAAGATGCTTATCCCTCCTTCTACGAGAAAGCAGCAGCACTATTTGAATCCCTTGCAAAGAACCATGCGTTTCATAATGCAAATAAACGAACAGCTCTTGCTTCTTTAATTGTTTTCTTGAAAATAAATCATTATCAATGGACAATGGGCATTGAAGATGAACAGGACTTTACAGTTGATGTAGTTAATCATAAATATACATTTAAAGAAATTGTTTCAATCATAGAATGTCATACTGAGAGACTATAGCTCCATTCTCGGTTTCGCTTGAGAATGGAGTTTTTATTTCTTCTTTTTACAAAAATCTTACTAAACAAACGCACCCCGTTAGTGGAAGAAACATTGTTTATCTTATTTTCTTCATAATTAAGCTTACAATCAATGATAAAACAGTATAAATAATTACCCAGATAAAGAAGGATTGATTGAATATTGTAAAAGTAAGAATTGTAAAAACTACAAATATTGCTAATGGCATTACGAACCACTTTTTGAATACTATATAGCCAACAATTGATGCTAATAGAACCAACAAAGGACACAAGAAAAAAACGATAGTAAACTCTGACATTGCTTCACCACCTTCTTAACCATTTTAATATATAATCCATATTAACTTTTTTCATTAAATGCTTCTTTACTTCAATATGAAAAAGGGCAATCCCTGCTTCTTGAAGAATTGCACCCGTTTGTTGAAGAGTTAAAAAGGAATTTCTCCTATAAAAAACGGAACAAAAACTCCAAAAATAGAAGCAATTACAATTACCCAAAATGTTTTTGAGATTAATCTCTCCTTTAGTAACCGACTTTCTTTTAACACAAAGGAGAGTACGATTGTATATAATCCAAAAAGCATAAATGACAAACCAAACCATACGACCCAAACATTGCCCATAAATCTAATTTCAGCACTTTCATAAACATTTTTTAAAACATTATCAGTTAATAAAAAACCAACAACTAAAAATAGAATAATTTCAATTATAGTAATTAAATACATTTTCCATACAGCCATTTATCCGCCCCCAAAGAATACCAAATTAACCCATATTTTTTATAACATTGTTCCTACACTAACCTGCTCTTGGACTCTACTGCTCGTTTCATCAACAAAAAAGAACGATTAGGTCTGTCACTTATCATAAGTCTTGTTGTACATTCGCTTTACCTTAATAACAAGTTAATGGAATTCTAATTATTTGAGTTGCTTGATATTCTCTTAAATTATTTAATAATCCCTCAAATAAATTCTGTTATCAACTCACTCTCAGAGAAACTTATGCCAAGAACAAATAAGAGCGTACCAAAGTCCTCAAGCTCATTAAATGGGGAATTTTGAAGTTCCCAGCCTTTAAAAATATTATCATAACCTCTAATAATAAAAATTATAGGAAATATAGTCCAGAAAAATTTAATTATACTTTTCGGCAAGTGTAACTCCATATCCACCACCTCCCTTATCCATTGTGATTTCACCACAAAAATCCAATTTTTTATTCAACTCTTCTGCCCTTTCTTGAAGAAGAAAAGAGCATTACCGTTGCTCCAGTAATGCCCCCGTTTGTTTACAAACTTTACACTATAAACTTTGTAAACCAAGCTATGTATCGTGCTCCCCCTATAAACAAGAATTGAGCAAGCATTGTGCCAAAGAACCTTGAAGCTACCATCATTATAGACATATTTTTTAGCTTATTGTAACTTCCTCTTTGGTTAACAACATCGTCTGCAATCACAGATATTTTGGGGTCAATAAAAATAACCAAAAGTATTGTCGCGATCCCATTTATTAAACCTGATGCCATAATAGCCGTAGATTGTCTTTCAGGAGCTAACAAAGATGCGTATAGTGCAGATAATACACCAATTGTATATATGGCTGTTATTATCATATTTACACAAAATAGTCTTATTGGAATATCCTTAATCTTCATTCCCTGGAAGTATGAATATATAGGTAAACTAAAATGTGTTATACCACGCTTTATGTAATGCAATGAGAATATCCTCTTCATTAAGGATGGAACAGATCCTTTTTCCTCAGATAAATGAATAATTGCTCTTGAAAATAAAGCTATAAAAGTAGGAAGTAAGATTATTCCAAATACTGTTCCAACTGTTGATGCACCAATCAGAAATCGAAATTGAGTTTCTACGAATTCCAGGGCATTTCCTTCTGGAGCTGTATCAATTAGACTACCAGTGAAAGGTTGTTGCATCATATTTGCTAACCTCGAAACGATGACCATTATATTAAAGAGAGATAAAGCTGATGCTATCATTTTAACTCTTGCACCTGATAACCTCACAGCATAAGCAAGTGTTTCTATCGAATGGATAATAAAAATAAACAAAGCTATAAACAATAATTTTTCGGTTAAGAACTCCATCAAGAAATAAACCTTCTTTTTTACAAATTTAATACCCTAATTTTACCATAACTATTATTTTTCTTCTTGCACTAAACTGCTCCGTTAGTACAATTCAACCAAAAGAGCGTTAATTCTTTCTTGGATTAACGCTCCCTTTAGTTCAAGAAGGACTATTCCTCTTTATTTAAAAATGTCGTCTATTTTAGACCTATCATAATCTAAAATCCAATCGCTATATTTTTGATAAATATCTCTTATTGTATCAGGTGAAGTTGCCAATAAATCACAACCCCTGTCATCGTAAACGTGAAAGATGGTTTTCCTATTGATATTAATGAAGTAAACCCTATGGAAAATACTCGGTTTCAACCCCAAGTCTTGATTACAAATTGCTTTTAACAATGGAACATATTTAAAATCGGATGTTTTGCATTTTAGAGTAAATCTATGAGTTTTATATGTGCCTTCTTCATCTTCTTCTGGAAAAACATAAGGCAATGCTCGATGTTTCAATCTAAATAATAATGATTTTTTTACATATTTGGGAAAGTTCTTTAACTGATGTCTAATATTTTTCCCTTTATCAAAATCATTGACATCCATCACGACAAAAATATCTTCTGTTGGAGAATGTATGGCTTCGAATAAAGTGATAGCCCTTTTATAACACCCCAATATATATGGGTTGTTTGGATAATCATATTCCCTTTTCCACTCTACCCCAAGCTCAAACCGTATACCAATATCCCAACTATAAAATAAAGGTGGTCTAAGTTCTAAGTTTGGAAAATTCTCATTCATAAAGTCGTTTAAAAGCATTTCTGCACCTCTTTTACTACTCTTATAAACCCTGTGGTACTTTAAGTATCTTGACGGTTGATACTAAAAAAATGTTATAGACGTAGTATCCCATCTTCAAAGAAAGCCCCCGTTTTTTTAAAAACAATTTTAAATAATAATTATGCTTTTAAGCTACATGAATGTTCCAATCAAAAGAAATACTCCAAATCCAGCAAAAGCCAGAGGA
>JAENZK010000462.1 GCA_016841285.1 Guptibacillus hwajinpoensis
CTTGTTTTTGCTTAACTATCTCAATGATTCGCAAACTACTCCATTTCCATCGCCATCTAAACGGTGTCGGTCGGTTTTAGGGCCGCCTCCTGCAATGAAGAAAGCTTGAGCTTCTGCCTGTGATGTAAAATCTGAGCAATTTCGGTCCATACCAAATGGATCATAGGGTCCTCTATATTTTCCAGCTACACTCGGCTGTTGTGTTGAAGGTGTTGGTGTACCTGGAGTTAACGGTTGCGGTGTTGCCGATTGGGACCCGCCGTTTATATTACCATTTAAAACAAATAGAACTCTTGTACCATTAGGGTATCTTTCAAGTTGGTTCCCGATCCAAGAACCGGAACCCCTATTATCACTTGATTCTACATACGCTACATCTGCCCCTTTGCCACCTTCGGAACACATCGCCATTGGCCATTCATCACGATCATAACCATCCTTCGTTGGTATACCTACCAGTGATTCTTCTCTGTTTTCGTCTGCTCCCCCTCTATCTATTGTACAAATGGAGGATTCACCTCTGGTAATGGCAGATTTGATGTGTGCAGCTGTTTGTGGATATCGGTCAACTGGAAAGTTTAGTACAACGTCATAGGCTACTACTTTGCTATTGATTGTAATTATTCTTTTAGTACCATTCCAATTAACCTCTGCTCCAAGTGCTTCACTTACGAAGCGAAGTGGAACCATCGTTCTGTTCTTAATGATTTGAGCAGGTATGCTAATAGTTGTTACTTTACCGTTAACAGTTGGCTTGGTTGATCCAATTTTTAGGATGATGGTTGTTGAATTTTTGACCGTTGTTACCGTGCGGGTTTTGCCATTCCAATCTACGGTTGCACCCAATTTCTCGAAGACGCCCCTTAAAGGTACTAAAGTTGTTCCATTTTGGATAATTGGCGGTTGAGCAAAGATTTGCGCGTTGCCATCAATATAAATTGTAATACCTGTAGTCGCAGACAGCATATTCGGAAAGAAAAACATTAAAGCCATTAATAAAGGAACTAATTTCTTCAATTCCAATCCCCTTCCCTATCATTCATTTGTCCTTTTATTATGGCTTTATTAAATTATTTATATTATGAATGAGAAGAATCTTTCTGAATCAACTATTCCTAATGTTATAATCTAGTAACACATGTACAAATTTAGAAAGGATTGTAGATTATTAGATGATAAGCGCTATTATTCATGGTTTTATTTTGGCTTTTGGACTTATTCTTCCTTTGGGGGTCCAAAATGTATTTGTCTTCAATCAAGGTGCAACTCAACCAAGATTTAGTAGAGCACTGCCGGTTATAGTTACGGCCTCGCTATGCGATACTTTCCTTATATCTTTGGCTGTTTTAGGTGTTTCCGTTATTGTGTTTGGGATTCAATGGATAAAATTTATCCTTTTATTAGTAGGAATTTTATTTTTACTGTATATGGGCTTTATAACTTGGAAAAGTAAATCAAATTCAAGTTCATCAGAAACGACTGCTCTTTCACCCAAAAAGCAAATTGCCTTTGCTACCTCAGTATCATTGTTGAATCCTCATGCCATAATGGATACAATCGGGGTAATAGGGACAAGTTCATTATCTTATTCAGGTATGGACAAACTTGGATTTGCTTTGGCCTGTATCGCTATTTCTTGGATATGGTTTTTTGCACTAGCTCTAGCAGGAAGACAAATTGGAAGGTTAAACAACTCAGGTGGGTTTATTACGGTTCTTAATAAGGTATCAGCTCTTATAATGTGGGGAACAGCAATCTATCTTATTTTTACATTAATCTCACCGAATAATACGGTATGATAACTTAATAGAATGTAAAAGAACCCCGAATTCAAAGTTGAAATTTCGGGGTTCTTTTAAAAATTAAAAATATTTATTCGTATATTTTACGCGCCTTAGAGGATTCGAACCTCTGACCGTACGCTTAGAAGGCGTATGCTCTATCCAGCTGAGCTAAAGGCGCATCATAGTATTTATATAACGACTCTGCAGGTAGGATAGTTTGATTATGATTATTCATGAAGAAGCTTATATAAGGAAAAATAATGGGCCTAAATGGACTCGAACCATCGACCTCACGCTTATCAGGCGTGCGCTCTAACCAGCTGAGCTATAGGCCCATATTGGAGCGGGTGATGGGAATCGAACCCACGACATCAGCTTGGAAGGCTGAAGTTTTACCATTAAACTACACCCGCAAATTTATAAAAAGCAAGTGGTGGAGGGGGACGGATTCGAACCGCCGAACCCACAGGGAGCGGATTTACAGTC
>JAENZK010000046.1 GCA_016841285.1 Guptibacillus hwajinpoensis
AATTCCAGTCTTGAGTTGAGGTAGCGCATTGCCAATAATTCGCCTGATTCAGTTCGTTCTTTCAGTAACATAGGCCACATCCTTTTCTAAGTATATAAGCCTATTTTAAAAAATGAATAATGACTTGTCTATTAATTTTTAAAAAATTCCGCCAATTTATTACAAAAAACTACCTTAAAAGTGCAACGCCGCTTAGAAATAGGATCCGAAAAAGGAAAAAGGCGCCTTGAAAACTTCAAGTGCCTTTTCCAGCATGCATCTGAAAAATTAAACGATCATCTTAGCTTAAGACACCAAGACCCCATTAATCGAATTCATAATCATATCAACAGTATCCTCACCGGCCTGGACCCATCTGCTTTTATCACGGATTTGACCGTCGGTATCTAAAGGATCTTGGAATTGGGCAAGCCCTGTGGTAGCGGTAATCAGAGAGTGATCATCGTAATCTAAACCAATATTGACAACATGCTTAATAACAAATGGTGTTCCAAATTCAATCAATGCATTAGAATAATCTAGCTCTCCGTCGACAACATAAATGGGTATTCGCAAATAAATGGATTCCCCACCTTCACGCCATAACAAAGCATCGAACTTCCCTTGATGATAATCAAAATTACTGCAAAAACTACACCCGTTTGAGTGAAAAATATTTTTGACTGCTCCAAAGTAGGCTCTTTTCCCTTCCATGTTTGTTTGTAATTTAATCATTTATTTTTTCTTCCCTTCCATTAATGTCTATTATTATTATCTACCATATATTGGATGTCATACATGAGTTGAGATAAAAGTTTCAATGAAGCCGGTTGGGAAGGGGGAAAAATAACAAAAAGACTTGCGAACACCGCAAGCCTCTTTTATTAAAATTAATATGATTGGAACCTTAGAGATAGAGATGAATCAGCTTTTGACATTATGTAATACATCAACATTAGTAGGATTCGAGATAGTTTGCTTTACAACACAAAAGCGTTCAGTTAAACGAAGTAATGTCGCCACTTGCTCTTCCGAAGCATCTGTATCTAGATCAAAGTTGAGTCGAATGGATGAAAAGCCTACTGGAGCTTCTTTGGAAACACCCAATGTTCCGCGGAAATCTAAATCTCCTTCTGCACTGATTGTGCCGCCTCGTAATTCAATTTCGAGCGCCGTTGCCACGGCTTTAAGAGTAACTCCCGCGCAAGCGACTAAGGCCTCAAGAAGCATATCGCCGGAACAGGCAGCTAAACCATTTCCTCCTGTAGCTGGGTGGAGCCCTGCTTCAACAAGTGCCTTACCAGTATCAACCCGGCATGTAACCCCTTCACCAATTTGACCTTGGGCACGTAATGTGATTATAGCTTCTTCAGGATTCTCACGATATTTTTCCTTGAGTGGAGCCTGTAGATTGCGTAATTCTTCACTTTTCATAAAATAGTTCCCTCGCTTTTCTTTTTTTATATTCATAAAAACCTATGAATTTAGTCAGTAATTAATAGTGGCACAATAAATATATATTAGTCCAAATAATTAGTCAATTCTTAAAATTAAAATAATGATGCTACAAAAGGGATAAAGGGAGTGTGTCTTTTATTCACTATATAAACAAAAAATATAAATAAAAAAGGACTGAGAAAATGCCCTATTTATCGAGGATATTTATCACATTTTTGGAAACTATAAGTATATTGAATAATAAATGGCCTATACTGGGGGTACTATGATTGGAGATCGCAAATGTTTTTACAGTCATTGCCTTTATTTTTTGTGGATTGGTACTGTTGTTTTTAATTATTGGTGTTATTAATTTGTATTTTATTGATCAAAGGCAGAAACAGCATCCGGTACTTCGCAATTATCCGGTGATTGGGCGTGCCAGGTATTTTTTCGAAACGATAGGACCGGAATTACGTCAGTATTTATTTAATAGTGACAATGAAGGAAGACCGATTTCCCGCGATGATTATGCTCATATAGTCAAAAAGGCAAAATATAAACGCGATGTTATTGGTTTTGGTTCCAAAAGGGATTTTGAAGAAGCGGGATATTATATAAGAAACTCGATGTTCCCGAAAATAACAGAAGAGTTAAAGATGGACCGTGAGACGAAAGTGACAACCAATAAGTATTTGTTGGTAAAAGAACCTTTGTTTACACGAAGAAAGGAACATTTGGAGCCGGATGAATCGCTTGCCTTTTTATTGGATGACGAGGATGCTGTAGTGATTGGAAAAAGTTTGAAATATCCTTTTATCGTAAAAGGTCAAATTGGCATGTCAGCGATGAGCTACGGCTCTTTGGGTGATCGAGCTATTACTGCCCTTTCTGAAGGATTAGCAATGGCAAAAGGAACATGGATGAATACAGGCGAAGGTGGACTTTCTGATTACCACTTAAAGGGTGGGGTCGATATCATTATGCAAATAGGGCCTGGCTTATTCGGTGTTCGAGATAAAGAAGGGAAATTTAGTTGGGATGCCTTGCTTGAGAAAAGTAAAATTCCACAAATTAAAGCATTCGAGCTGAAATTAGCACAAGGGGCTAAGACTCGTGGTGGCCATATTGATGGAGAAAAGGTGACAGAGGAAATTGCCAGAATCCGTATGGTAGAACCGTATAAGTCGATTGATAGCCCGAACCGTTTTGTCGAATTTACAAATTTACCGTCTTTGTTTGACTTTATTGAAAAGATCCGTGAACATACGGGAAAGCCGGTTGGAATGAAAGTGGTCATTGGAAGCAGACATGAAGCCGATGAATTAGCAAAACAAATCAAAGAGACCGGAAAAGGACCTGATTTTATAACAGTTGATGGCGGTGAAGGCGGAACAGGGGCAACTTATCAGGAGTTAGCTGATAGTGTGGGGCTGCCGATTAAATCTGCATTGCCATTGGTAGATCATGCTTTAAGAAAACACGGTGTCCGTGACCAAGTCAAAATAATCGCATCAGGGAAGCTTTATTCTCCGGACCGGGTGGCGATAGCCCTTGCAATGGGAGCCGATCTTGTCAATATCGCCCGCGGCTTTATGATCACCGTCGGCTGTATTCAAGCACTAAAGTGTCATTCGAATGCATGTCCAGTCGGTGTGGCTACAACAGATCCTAATTTGCAAAAAGCTTTGGTCATTGATGAGAAAAAACACCGCACAGCGAATTATGTTATATCAATGCGAAAAGCACTGTTTCGTTTAGCTGCTGCAGCTGGTTTGGATTCACCTGTACACTTCAGAAGTGAACATGTTGTTTATAAAGATGAAAAAGGCAAGACATGGTCGCTTCAAGAGATCTATCAAATGATTGTTGAAAAGGCAGAATAAAAATTTGGTGAATGAGTTATTATGCAAAATGAGGCTAAACTCTTTTGAGTAGGCCTCATTTTCTTTATACTTAAGGTAATGTTAATCATTAAATTATTCATAGAATAAAAGATTATATTCGAGAGGACAAATTATGACAAAGATAGAAATGATGGATGATTATTTTAAAAATATTGGCAAAAAAATAGATAGCAATGACATTTGCAAAGGTGTATCTAAAATTTACAATATTGATATTGAGAAAATTCCGCTGTTGCCTCATATAAAAGGAGTTTATGAATCAACTAAAATGGCAATTGATACATACTTGAAACAATATGGCGAGGATATAACGGCAGTGGAAATACGCAAAGCAATTAATCAACTTTTCGGCATTAATTTAGATGCAATATCTTCATTAGAAGGAGCAAAAATTTCTTTATTTTCAAAAGGTCAATGGATTACTCGACATGAGAATGACCTATTTGTAGTAGATACTGGAGTTGGGGACATTGATGTTAACATCTATCCAACAAAATATTTCATCGAAAGAACCGGATTACTGGATTTGCCAACGGGATTGCGGCAAGAATTAACGGGCTTAGGGTACAGCTACGATAAAAAAATCGGCGGTTATTATTTTGCTAATCCAACAGGTGAGCCTGTCCCGGATTCTTTTAAAGGCCAAACAATTGGGGCTATCATAAAAGCTATTCAACAGTTTTCTGAAGTTTAATAAATAGAAAAAATCCTATAGTTCAGCGGTGGTTGAATAGGCTGACCTATAGGACGCAATAATATGAAGCTATAAACCTTATTTTCCAAAAGATGAGAGAAATTTAACACGATCTCCCATTGGAGGGGTATTATTATCTACTAAATCTATCTCTAGAACGGCCGGGCCATTAGAATTCATTAAGTTGCTCAGCATGTCTTGGTTAATATCTGTTAAATCAGATACTCTATAGCTTGGTATTCCAAATGTTGAAGCCAACTCACAAATATTGATTGATTGTTGTTCAAAAGATTGATGTACGCGTTGGAATTGTAAGGCATGTCCGTGATATACCATTCCCAAACGGGCATTGTTCATAATAACAAATAAAATCGGGAGGTTATATTCCTTTGCTGTTAATAACTCCATTCCATGCATAAAAAAGCAGCCGTCACCAGTTATGCATACAACAGGACGATCAGGTTCTGCTAATTTTGACCCAAGCGCTGACCCAATCCCACTTCCCATCGCACCAAAATGGACATTGATATTATAGCTATCATGGTCTAAAACCTTCATATAATGAATGACATAGGACATAAATTCACCAATATCAATTGTATATCTAGTAGCAGATGGAAGGTATTTTTGAATGGTTAACAGGACATTCTTGGTGTTATATTCTTCTGCATTATCCTCTATGTTTTTAGCAATAGCCGTACTAGATTGATAATTTTTCCGAATTAATCCTTCATTTCTTAATTCTTCGATTAGAAATAGTAAACTTAAATTAATGTCACCTAAAACGGGAAGATCAATTTTATATTTTCGATTGAATACGGTTTGGTCAAAATCCATTTGAATGGAAAAACGGTTCTTCATAATATTTAGATTATAGTTGTTCGTTGCCGTTTCTCCTAAACTAGAGCCCACAACTAATAAAACTTTACCATCGCCTTCATTTATTAATGATGAGGCAGCTTCATGACCAGCAAAACCAAATACTCCTACGAGAAGAGGATGGTCCTCTGGAATGTATCCTTTTGCTTGTGGGGTTGTAATGATTGGCCAATCCAGCATTTCAGCTAATTCAATTAAAAGTTCTACAGAATTTCGTACCCCTTGTCCTACAAAAATATAACCATTTTTCTTTTTTATTAACTCATTGGCAACTTCTTTAATTGTATCAAGGTTTGGTACGATTGGTTTTCTTTTTGGTGGTGCAGGTAGTTCAAAGGTTGGCACAGCTTGGTGTTGAACATCAATTGGTATTGCGATATGTACAGGCCCCGGTACACCGGATAAGGCAATCTTTGTTGCTTTAGCTACTTCTTTAAGTAAATCCTTGGATTCCTTAACAAGAACACTATATTTTGTCACCGGTTGAAAGATTGGTGCCGCATCTAATTCCTGAGAGGCATTTAGGCCGATTGTATTTACAGGAACGGCCCCTGTTATAAAAAGGACCGGTAAATGCTCACGCATCGCATTTGCAGCTCCTGTTACCAGGTTTGTTCCACCAGGCCCACTACTGCCTATGCAGACGCTTATTCCATTTGTATATTTTGCATAGGCAGCTGCTATATACGATGCAGCCCCTTCATGTTTTGTAACAATCGGTGTGATCTCGGTAATTTCATTCAATTCATCAAAAAAGGCATTAACTGAGCCTGCAGGAATACCAAAAATATACTTAACATCTAAATCCTTTAAATATTCTAAGACAATACGAGCTGCTTTCATAAAATCTCCTTTACTTTTGTATTTAAGTTTTATTGAAAATACTTATTAACAATATCTTTTGCAGGCATTGGTTTGCTGAAAAAGTAGCCTTGCATTAAGTAACAATTTTGGGCACATAAGAACTCCGCTTGTTCTTTTGTCTCAACACCTTCTGCGATAACTTCAAGGTTTAAGTTATGAGCGAGAGTAATAATTGTATTTGTAATTCCTACATCATCTTTAGTCATATCTTGAATAAAGGATCTATCAATTTTTAATGTTGAGATTGGCAATTTTTTTAAATAACCTAAAGAGGAATAGCCGGTGCCAAAGTCGTCAATCTCTAAGTTTATTCCAAGTCCATTCAATTGCTTCATTGTTTTTAAGGTTAACTCTGTATTTTTTATAATCAGATTTTCCGTGAGCTCCAGATGTAAAAACTCCGGGGAAAGCGCAGTCTTATGAAGAATGTTCTTTACTATAGAAAATAAATTGTTTTGCTCGAATTGAAGGGCGGATAAATTTACCGATATATTAATGGAAGGATAACCACTGTTATGCCATTCCTTTAACTGCTTACATGCTTCTTCTAAGACCCACTCTCCAATGGGTACAATTAATCCTGTTTCTTCAGCAATAGGAATAAACTTGTCTGGTGGGATCATTCCTTTTTCTGGATGATGCCATCTCAGTAAAGCTTCAACTCCCACAATTTGCTGTGTTTTATAGTTGATTTGTGGCTGATAGAAAAGAAACAGTTCTTTTTTTTCTAAAGCCTTATATAGTGCATTTTCAAGCTGGATACTTTCGAAGGTTCTTATATCCATTTCTTCACTAAAGAAGTGGTAGCTGTTCCCAGTGATTTCCTTTGATTTGTACATGGCGGTATCGGCATTTTTAATTAATGTTTCTGTTGTATCTCCGTTATCGGGAAAAATGCTGATACCAATACTTGTTTTGATATTCATCTCAATATCTAATAAATTAAATGGTTTAGTAAAAGATTCATGGATCCGATTAACAACCTTTAGTACTTCATTTTCACTTTTTATATTGGGTAAAAAGACTGTAAATTCATCTCCACCCTGTCTGGATAATGTTGCACTTTTCGGGACACAGGCACTTAAACGTTTGGCAACTTCACGTAAAAGCTGGTCTCCAACGCTATGCCCCAGAGTATCGTTGACAAACTTAAAGCGATCGAGGTCTAAATATAATACCGCTAACTTTTCCCCATTGATCTGGGCATGTGTTAGTCCTTGTGTTAATCTGTCGATTAAAAGAACCCTATTAGGTAAATCTGTTAAACTATCAAAAAAGGCATGGTATTTTATTTTTTCCTCTAATTGTTTCCTTTGGGTAATATCTTTAAATGTAACAACCTCTCCAACAATGTTGTCTCTTTCTCTTATTGAGGAAATTACATATTCAACAGGAAAGCTGGAGTTGTCTTTTCGGAAAAATTCGCCTTCTTTAATATAGTTACTCCAAACTGCACCTAAAAAAGCTGAAACACTATTTCTTTTCTCTGTTTTATTTCCGTTCAAAATTTTACTAACGGATTGACCGATTAACTCACCTTTTTCATAACCTAAGATCGAAGCCCCTGCAGGATTACAAAATGTAATATTTCGATTAAGGTCTAAACCAAATATTCCTTCCCCTGCAGAGTTCAAAATTAATTCTTTTTCTCGGCTAAGCTGTTGTAGCTTTGTGACAACTCTCTCAAGTTTTTTATTTTTAACCTTTATTTCTGATGTTCTTTCCTCAATAATGACTTCTTGCTTTTCCATGTAAATAAGATTTGATAAGGTTGATGCAGTAGTATCGACAATAGATTGAGCAAGCTGTAATTCCGTTTCTGTATAATTAAATTTTTTCTCACTAAGATTAACAACAGAGATTTGCCCTAAAACCTCTCCCATCGATACAAGCGGAATCATAAGCAATCCTTTAATTCCGAAATTGCGGCAAACATCGTGGTTTGGTCTGTCATCAGCAAAAACATCATGAATTAGAATTGCTTTTTTTGTTTTTATAATTTCTTTGGTTAATGCATCATTATTTTGATCAAATTTAATCTTGCTATGTGTTTTTAGCCAATCTTCTTCTGTCCAGTCACTATGTTTACTTAATTTTGCTGGCTTAATTTTTTTCTCGGCTAAAGGGTCTAATATATGGACTCCGATGTTATCATTATCTAAAACCTTTCCTAAGTAGAAAAAACATTTATCGAGACTCTCCTGCATTGTCGAACACATTGATAATTCCCGAGATACCTCCAGCAGTAGTTGCTTTTCTGCAATGAGATTTTCCTTATGGGCCAAATTTTTAGCATTTTGAATGGCGACAGCAGCCATATTTACATAGGCCTCAACGGTTTGAATTTCATCATCAGTTAGATCCATTGGAATTCCATAATCAAATAAAAAAACAAGGCCAAAGAGTTCCTGTTCAAAAGAAATAGGAAGCCCTAATAAAGATTTAATTTGAAAAGTTTCAACTGCTCTTGGGTCCGGACGGTGATCTTTCGAGGTATCTGGAATATAAATCGTTTTCTTTGTTTCGATAACTTCTTTAGCAAGTCGGTCCATTTCTGTATAAATAACATGCATGTCCAACGTCCAGCCATTGATAACCTCTGGTTTTCCTACGTATCCTCTAAAAGACCCATCTTCCTGTGGTAAATAGATACCGACAGAATCACATTGAAAGATTTCCTCGGATATTGCTGTTGTAACATGCTGCAATACTTCACGAAGATCTAACTTCATATTTATCATTTTTGTTATATTTGCAAGCCGTGAATATCTTGATTGTTCCTTAAACATGTAAACACCAATCCCTTGGTAATTTGAGATTAAAGTCTTAAAATCATTTTACTGTTTTTATAATTATTATTATGGTAAATTCAATAATTAATGAATACATTAACATATTGAAAATATAATTTCATGAATACTTTGTCACAATAAACATAGATTGTATAGAATATGAATAGGAAGAATAGACCTGTTTTGTAGTAAGAAAAAAATGTAAGTATATTTTATTGTTGAACGTAATTGGAGAATTTGATAAGATAAAATTAATCAAAAAGCTATATGTAACTGGCGAAACACGGAACAACCGTGAGGGAGCATATAGTGTCGGAATGGCCGTTCGCCTGGGCTGAGGTAAGGGATTATCCCTTACCTCTTTATGTTTTTAGGGGGGATAAACAAGTAATTTTTAACTTACTGTCGATATTTTCAGTTAATTAGGTTACTATTATCTTAGAGAAATTATTCGGGCAAAAAGGTCAAAGCTTTTCGCTTATGGTGACATTGGATTGTATGATTTTGAAATTTATTAAACTATTATAGAATAAAAAAGAGGAAAGAGGAGATTACGGTGAGCATAGTAACTTTAGACAAGGTAAAACAAATTAAAACGTTAAATAACATCGCAGAAAGTGGGCTAAATGTATTTAACGAAAATTACACAATCAACAATGATAGTGAAAACCCTGATGCTATTCTTTTACGCAGCTTTAACATGCATGATTTAGAATTAGGCGACAACTTAAAGGCAATTGCACGTGCTGGTGCAGGCGTGAACAATATTCCTATCGAAAAATGCACAGAGCGTGGAATCGTTGTTTTCAATACTCCAGGAGCAAATGCGAACGCAGTAAAAGAGCTCGTGTTAACTTCATTAATGGCTTCTTCACGTAACGTTTTTGCTGGTATTCAATGGACTAGAACTTTAGTAGATGAAGGTGACCAAATTCCTAAGCTAGTAGAGGCTGGCAAAAAGCAATTTGTTGGTAAAGAAATTAAAGGTAAAACTCTTGGCGTAATTGGTTTAGGTGCGATCGGTGCACTTGTAGCGAATGATGCTCTTGATTTAGATATGGATGTTATTGGTTATGACCCATATATTTCTGTTGATTTAGCTTGGAAGCTTTCTCGTAATGTAAAACGTGCCATGACACTTGAACAATTATTTGCAAACGCTGATTATATTACTGTACACGTACCAGTGGTTGATAGCACGAAAGGTATGTTTAATGCAGAAGCTTTTAAAATAATGAAGCCAGGTGTGCACATTTTGAACTTCTCACGCGGTGAGCTTGTAAACGAAGCTGATATGGCTGAGGCACTTGAAAGTGGTATCGTTGGAAAATATATTACGGACTTCCCAAATGAAAATGTACTGAAGATGAAAAATACAGTTTGCATTCCACATCTTGGAGCATCTACTGAAGAATCAGAAGAAAACTGTGCTATTATGGCAGCGCGTCAAATGAAGGAATTCTTAGAAACTGGTAATATTAAAAACTCTGTGAATTTCCCTAATGCATTCTTAGAGTACACAGGAAAACGCCGTGTGGCTGTATTCCATAAAAATGTTCCAAACATGGTTGGCCAAATCACAAATGCAATTTCTAATTATAACTTAAATATTGCAGATATGGTGAACAGAAGCCGTGGAGATTTCGCCTATACAATGATCGATCTTGACGGTGAAGTAAATGGTGATGTTCTTCCTGGTCTTGAAGAGAAAATTAACCAAATCGCTAATATAGTAACAATTAATATATTCTAAGATTACAAGTTAGCTAGAAGCTAGACAAAAAAGCCGCACCCTTTTTGCGAGGGTTGCGGCTTTTAGTTTTATTTTATCAAGAAATAAGTCAAAATAGCTCCGGCGGTAATAATGATAATACTAATTTTAAGGGGAAGAGGAAGGGAATCCTTCCTGTTTTTATTAATTTCCTCTTCCTTTTCATTCACTACTTTACGATATTCCGGACTGCAGCAACCCATTAGGCAACATCGTTCCAATCTGAAATATCATCTTCAAGTGGAAGATTATTGGCCCGAGCTTTTTTAGCTGCATTAAAGAATAAGATTTCTAGGATAATAGTACCGATCACACCGCCAACCCATGAAATGTTCAAGGATAAACCAAAGCCAATCTTTGCATTTAAGATATAGGTGATGACCATTAATAGCATAAAGGTTCCTGGGATTAATGCAATCCAGTAATTTTTCTTTGCAATGTATAGATACATTGCACCAACAAAAAGGGCAATTACGGCTGTAGCTTGGTTAGCCCAGCTGAAGTATCTCCATAAGAGATTAAAGTCAATTTGTGTGAGTACGACTGAAATAGCGAACATTGGAATAGCAATCCATAAACGGCTGGATATTTTCTTTTGGGCAATATTAAAGTATTCAGCAATAATCATCCGTGCACTACGAAATGCAGTATCTCCGGAAGTAATAGGTAATACGACAACACCAAGCACGGCAATTGTTCCGCCAATTGCTCCAAGCATCCTCGTAGAAACTTCACTAACAATTAACCCAGGTCCACCTGCTGCAAGCATTTCATTTAAGCCACCATAGCCATCGAATAAGCTCATTGCTGCAGCTGCCCAAATCATTGCAATAATACCTTCTCCGATCATCATGCCATAGAAAATTTTACGGCCTTGTTTTTCTTTTTGTGTTGTACGGGAAATGATTGGTGATTGTGTTGCATGGAATCCTGAAAGAGCCCCACAAGTAATCGTAAAGAATAATAACGGGAATATTGGTGCATTGTCAGGATGGAAATTGGATAAAGAAAGCTCTGGTATTGGAGCTCCTTTTACGATTAAGCCAAGCCCTACACCAATAGAACTAATCAAAAGAATAGCTCCGAAATAGGGATATAGGCGTCCGATAATTTTATCAACTGGTAATAAAGTAGCTAAAATATAATATAAGAAAATAGCTCCAATAATAATTCCAAGAGCCACTTTACCACCCATTAGTACGTTTAATAAACTTGCTGGAGTAGAAACGAAAACGGTACCAACTAATAATAGAAGAAGAACAGCAAAGGCATTAACAACATGCTTCATCGTTTTTCCTAAGAACTTGCTCGCTAGCTCAGGTAAATGCGCCCCACGATTACGAATGGAAATCATTCCTGTTAAATAATCATGGACTGCACCGGCAAAAATACAACCAACTACTATCCAAATAAAGGCAACCGGTCCATATAAGGCACCCAAAATTGGTCCAAATACAGGTCCAGTTCCGGCGATATTTAATAACTGAATCATTGAATTTCTCGCAGTGCTCATCGGCACATAGTCGACACCGTCGCTATTAACATAAGCCGGTGTTGCACGTTCTTCTTTAACCCCGAATACCTTTTCAACGAACTTTCCATAGGTGAAATAACCGATTATTAATAGGATAATACCTGCAATAAATGTATACATACAATTTCCCCCTTTACTAAATGGATGCGTTTACAATCTAAGTATAATAGAGAAGTAGCTTCTTGGGGGGAATTGGGATTAACAGGTTAAAAATTGATGCTAACATGCATAAATAGGCAAATAAGATGCATTGGATTGTGTTAAATTTCCAACCTTGTTCTTAACGCTTTGACATAATTGCGACTAACCGATAATAATTCGTCTCTTCCTTCAACTTTTAATTGATAGGCACCATTAAACCATGGGGTAAGTCGGGTTACATATTTTAAATTAACAAGATAGCCTTTATGAATTCGGAAAAAGTGGAAGAGAGATAATCTATTTTCTAAATCCTTTAGGGGGGTTTTTACCTCAAATTCACCTGCTTTTGCAATAATTCTTGTTATCTTTTCATCTCTAAAAATATAAAGGATGTCCGTTGGTTCTAGGTAAAAAATCTCACCATCTGCATCAACAGCAAGCTTTCCAGTAGATTTTTCAGCGATTTGGTCCTGGATAGGCGCACTTAATTTTCTTTCGATCCGCTCAATGGTTTCTTTTAACTGGTCTTCATCATAAGGTTTTAATAAATAATCAATAGCATCATATCGAAAGGCTTCCACTGCAAATTCCGGGAAGGCCGTCGCAAACACAATAAGCGGCGGATTTTTTAGTTCAATTAATGCTTTAGCAACCTCTATTCCGTTCATGAGAGGCATCTCGACATCTAAGAAAACGACATCAGGCTGAAGTTGAATGGACTTCATAATGGCCGCTTCTCCTGTTTCTGCCTCACCAATAATTTGAATGCTCGGAAAGGACTGCAGTAAAAATTTCAGTTCATCACGGTTGTATAGTTCATCATCGACGATTATGGTTTTGATGGATGACTCCATTTACATCGCTCCCTCATAGTTTGAAATAGAAAAGGAAATTTCAGTTCCTTCACCCGGTTTACTTTTTATTTTAAGTGCTGACTGGCTACTAAACATCATCGTTAACCGACGGTTTACATTGTATAAGGCGAGACCGCTTCCTTTTTCTGATTGGAGGTTGGGCTGACCAATTTGTTCGACACGTTCCTGGCTCATCCCTTCTCCATTATCTTCAATCACAATGCTTGTTACATGATCATTCTTTTTAATTGAAATTTTAATAATACAGTTGGTTTCCTTATTCTTAAAGCCATGTTTGATCGAGTTTTCAACAAGTGGCTGCAAGGTAAGGGGAGGTATGTTTTGCTTTAAGGCGTTTTGTTCGATATCGTAAACGACCTCCAATCTGTTTGCAAATCTTGTTTCTTCTATTGATAAATAAGCTTTGACATGGTTTAATTCCTGTTCGAGCAATGTCATACTTTGGGTTGTTACGTTTAAGTTCTGCCTTAAATAATGGGACAAAGAAATTAGCACCTTTCTTGCTTTAGCAGGATCAATTCGAACAAGTGAAACAATTGTATTTAGGGTATTAAATAAAAAATGTGGACTTATTTGGGCTTGCAGTGCTTTAATCTCTGCTTCCTTTGCCAATTGGTAAGTCTTATCAACATCGGCGAGTTCGAGTTGATTGCTCATCATCGAGCTCAGTCCCGTAATCAATTCGATGACGACATTTGTAATCTCTTTCTCCGTTCGGTAATAAAATTTTAACGTCCCTATCGTTTTACCCCGTTGTTTAAGCGGGGCAATCACAACCGCACCAAGAGGGCAAGCACCAACCCGACACTGGATCGAGTGCTGATTACCGATCACAATCTTTCCTTGTTTAATGGCATCTAACGTGATCTGGGTCTGGATGGAACTTTCAGGACGGTGATGATCACTACCTTGTCCAACATGTGCTAGTATTTCAGTTAGGTTTGTCATCGCTACTGCCGTTGTTTGCAATTCTTTATGAATAATGTGACAAACGGCATTGGCGGATGCGTGGGTAAGCCCGCCTCTTAAATAGGCGAGTGTTTGGTCAGCTATACGCAGTGTTTTCTGGGCTTGTACAGCCCCTGCTTTTTCTTCTTCGTTGATCATACTTTTAATAATTAACAGGAATAAGGCAGAGCCTAAGCCGTTAGCTACGATCATCGGAACCCCAATAATCTCAACCAATGTAAGGGCCTTTTCAAATGGACGAGCAATGAGCAAAATGACCAGCATTTGGATCGATTCAGCTAATACTCCAATTAAAAAAGCTGATTCCAGCTTTACATGTTTATTTTTTCGATAAAACATGCCGGAAATAAAGCCTGCGATAATGGTGGCTAAGCCGCAAGCAACGGCCGTAAACCCACCTAAAGTAAACCGGTGCAGCCCGGCAATTAATCCGGCTCCAATCCCAACTCTATAACCGCCAAGAAGCCCGCCTAATACGGCACCGATAACCCGTGAGTTGGCAATTGCTTCATCTGAAGAAAGGTCAGCAGTCCAACGGTTAAACTGCTGACTTTCAGTATCAAGGCTCAGTCCTGTATAGGTACCGATAATACCGAAGAAGCCAAAGAAAATAATTGCAAGAATTTGCTGCTTTCCCTTTAGCTCCTCCTGGTAAATCATATCTCGGAAAAACTTAAATCTTGTTAAAATAAAGGCAATCGTTACAATGATACCAAGCCGTTCCATCATCGTAATTAATAATTCAAACATAATGAATCCCCTTTTTGGGCCGAAGTTTACTACTACTTATTATAATAACAATTTTTTTAATATTCGTAGTTATATTTTCTCGGTAAAAAAAATTAATTTTGATAATAATCGGTAAACCAGCTTGCAAATCTTTTGATCCCTTCATCAATAGACACTTGTGGGCGATAATGAATATCCTTTTCCAACTCGCTGATATCAGCATAGGTTTCAACTACATCACCTGGCTGCATCGGCATAAGGACTCTTTGCGCCTGTTGACCGAGATGCTTTTCGAGTGTTTCTATAAATGTATTTAACTGTTCCGGTTTATTATTACCAATATTATAAATTTTTTGCGGGACAGCGGAATCTGTTGGCGGACCTTTTTTCAATAACCGCATGATCGATTCAATAACATCATCAATATAAGTAAAATCTCGCTTCATCTTGCCAAAGTTATAAACATGGATCGGCTTTTGATTAATGATTGCATCAGCAAAGGTAAACAACGCCATATCCGGGCGTCCCCATGGTCCATATACTGTAAAAAACCTCATGCCAGTTGCCGGCAAATGGTACAGGTGGCTATACGTATAAGCCATTAGCTCATTCGCTTTTTTCGTTGCAGCATAAATACTAACTGGATGATCGACCCGGTCATCAATCGAAAAAGGGGTCTTTTTGTTATTACCGTATACTGAACTTGATGAGGCATATAAGAGATGATCAATCTTCCACTTTTTACAGCATTCCAATATATTCGTAAACCCAACAAGATTTGATTGTACATATTGATGCGGGTTTTCTAAGCTGTATCGTACACCCGCCTGAGCAGCCAGGTGGACCACTTTTTTAAAATTATATTGTTCAAATAGACTCTCCAATAGTTCTAGATTTTCAATGGAACCTTTTATAAAAGTAAAATTGGCATAGTTTTTTAATATAGATAATCTATCTATTTTTAGGTTTGGATCATAATAGTCATTTAAATTATCAAGGCCAACTACATTCAATCCCTCATCTAATAATCTTTTTGATAAGTGAAATCCAATGAACCCGGCACTTCCAGTGACAAATATATGAGTAATAGGTTGTTTCACTACGAAGTTTTTCCTCCCTTCCTTCATCCAATGGACTTCCTATATTTCTATGACAAGAAAATGCTTTATGTATGAGAGATTTGCACAACTGTAAAAATTTTGTAAAGGTTATGTAAAAATAGTTCCTTTCATCATGGAGCTTCTAATGAGGCTGTCTATACATATTTGTATATTTTTCATAGATTGGTAAAAGGTTAACATTCCTAACACATTCATAGGAGGAGCAAAATGAGCAAAAAAGACAAGAAAGATAGGAAAGAAAAGAAGGAAAAAACCGTCAAGACGGAAAAAACTTCAAAAACTGAAAATGTAAAAGTGGATCAGTCCGTGAAGTCGGAAAAACCCATGAAGAAAAAGGTAGAGAAAACCTCGAAGGAAGCAGAAATTCTTATCGAGCCATGGGAAGAAGAAGAGCTGCTGCGGGGCGATACCGGGGAAGAGTTTTATGTTCCGGATTATATTATTAAAATGGCCGAGGATTTTTTAAAGTATTATAACCTATCTGTTAAGAGCATGACTTGTATTACAACGAAGTCGGATAAAGGCGGTGCCATCTGGAAGCTTGAAACCGATGCTGGCCCGAAAAGCTTGAAGCTGTTACACCGAAGACCAACGAGGAGCATGTTTAGTCTTGGGGCACAGGAATATTTGGTTGACGTTCAAAAAGCTAATGTGCCTCCACTGGTAAAAACAAAGGATGGGGAAAATTACTTAGTTATGGGAGGGAAGTGCTGGTTTGTTGCTGAGTGGATTGAACCACTGTTCCCTGTCACAAAAGATTTGGAAGGTGCCAAACATCTTTGTCGTGCCCTTGGTGAATTCCATCGCTTAAGTCAAGGCTATGTACCTCCTGCAAAATCTGAGTTGCCAACACGTTTATATAAATGGCCCAAAAGTTATCAGAAAGTAATAGATAAAATCGATTGGTTTCGTAATCTAGCAAATGCCTATAGTGAAATGCCGGCAAGCTCGCTACTTTTGAGTGTCGTAGATCAATTTGAAGAGCAAGCGAAAAGGGGATTAGAAGCCTTAAATCAATCTGGCTACCATGAGTTAACTCAGCTTGGAAATGAAGCTTGGGGCTTGGTTCACCAGGATTACGGCTGGTCGAACGGACAAATGGGTGAGAATGGCATGTGGATTATTGACCTCGACGGGGTAGCCTATGACATCCCGATTCGAGATCTAAGAAAACTAATTACAGGTACGATGGCCGATTTATACACATGGGATGCAACATGGGTACGGGAAATGATCAAAGCCTACCATGAGGCCAATCCAATTTCACAGGAACTCTATGAAATTTTAATGATTGATTTAGCAATGCCGAATGAATTTTATAAGAATGTGAAAGAAGTAGTCTATGAACCAGAGGTCTTTTTGAATGAAGAAACAGCAGCAATGATTACTACCATTGTCGAAACCGATAAGACAAAATGGCCGGTGCTCGAAGAAATTAAAAATGATTGGGGTAAAGTTGAAAGGACGAAGGAAAGCCGTAGTAAAGAAACGGGTAAACAAGAAGACCGAAGCAAGGATAAACGAATTAAAGTAGATGAAAAAACGAAAAAAGATGATGAAAATAAAGACAACCTAGCTAAAACCGACAAAAAGAAAACGGACGAAAAGAAAAACGATAAAAAGAAAAATGATAAAAAGGATGGGAAAAAGAAAAAATGAAAGTATTAATGATTTGTACTGAAAAACTTCCAGTTCCTCCTGTACGCGGTGGCGCTATTCAAACCTATATAGCTGGTATCCTTCCATATTTAGGAAAGGTCCATGATATTACCGTTCTTGGAGTTAACGATTTATCCCTACCGGACGAGGAAACGAACGATAAAATTCACTATGTTCGCATACCGGGAAAAACTTTAGAGGTATATGAAGAAGGGGTTGTGGAGCATTTACAATCCAACCAATATGATTTAATTCACATCTATAATCGTCCTCGCTTAGTCCTGCCAGTTCGAAACGTGGCACCAAACTCTAAAATAACATTAAGTATGCATAACGATATGTTTAATCGTGAAAAAATTAAGCCCGAAGAGGCAGAAGGAGCTTTGCCGGAAATTTCCCAGATTGTAACAGTAAGTAATTATGTGGGAAATGTAATTAAAGAGCTTTATCCCGAGGCCGAGCCAAAACTTAATACAATTTACTCCGGTGTAGATGTTGACCGCTTTTTACCTGCCACCCATCCCAATATGAAAAAAATCCGAGAAAATATTCGTAAAGAACATAATTTAGATAACAAAACCGTCCTTCTTTTTGCTGGTAGGTTGTCTACAAGTAAAGGGGTAGATAAGCTGATCAGGGCCATTCCAGATATAGCCAAGAAACATAAGGATATAGCTTTAGTGATTGTCGGCAGTAAATGGTTTAGTGAAAATGATATTACGGATTATATTGCATATGTAAAAGCATTAGCGAAAAAGCTGTCAATCCCTGTCGTATCAACAGGCTTTGTAGCACAAAGTGAAATTCAAAACTGGTTCGCTGCTGCCGATGTATTCGTATGCACATCGGTTTGGCAGGAACCGCTGGCTCGTGTGCATTACGAAGCCATGGCTTCAGGGCTCCCAATTGTAACAACGGCAAGAGGCGGGAATCCGGAAGTCATTCTCCCGAAGGAAAACGGCCTCATTGTAGACAATCCGGAAGACCCGGCTAATTTTACAAAAACAATTTCAGAAATGCTTTCCGATAAAACAATGATGAAAAAGATGGGCATTAAAAGCCGCGACCTCGCTCTATCCCTCTATACATGGGACCGCGTGGCAGAGGAACTACTAAACGTTTGGAAAAAGGCATAACCTGTGGGCCGCAGGATCGGGTTCTGTGGTCTGCGCTGGGTTTGCGAGCGAGCAAGCCACGGGGTCGGGAACTGTGTCCCACCCACCGCACTGGGCCGCAGTTCCCGACCCTATGGCTCACTCTATGGGCCCCACCCCGGAAGCAAGAGGCGGTTCTCTTGCTTCTTTTTGTAAATAAAAATATAGTAAGGATTATAGCTATTAAGGAGGGATTCAAATGTCAGAGCAATTTAAACTGGCGACGTTTGCCGGCGGCTGTTTTTGGTGTATGGTTTCGCCATTTGATAAGCAGCCTGGAATAGAAAAGGTAGTCTCAGGTTATACAGGTGGGCATACAGAAAATCCTACATATGAAGAGGTTTGTTCAGATACAACGGGGCATTATGAAGCCGTTCAGATCACCTATGACCCGGCTGTTTTTCCATATAAAAACTTGCTCCAATTGTTTTGGCAGCAGATTGACCCAACTGATGTGGGCGGTCAGTTCCATGATAGAGGCAAATCTTATCAGACTGCGATTTTCTATCATGATGAGGAACAGAGAGAATTGGCAGAGGCGTCAAAAGCGGAGCTTGCTGCAAGCGGGCGTTTTCTAAAACCAATTGTAACAGAAATCTTACCAGCCGGGCCGTTTTACCAGGCTGAAGAAAAGCACCAAGATTATTATAAAAAAAATCCGTTTCACTATAATATGTACAAAGAAGGATCCGGCCGTGCCCGCTTTATTCGGGAGCATTGGAACGAGCAGAAAAGTGATGAGGAGTTAAGAAAGGAACTAACACCGATTCAGTATGAAGTAACGAGGAATAGTGCAACAGAACCGCCATTCCGCAATGAATATTGGGCTACCTTTGAGGATGGGATATATGTTGATATCATCTCTGGTGAGCCATTATTTAGTTCAACCGATAAATTTGATGCAGGTTGTGGCTGGCCGAGCTTCACGAAACCAATCCGCCGAATGGAATTGGAGGAACGATTGGATACTTCTCACGGCATGAGAAGAATTGAAGTACGTGCGAAGCAATCTGATTCCCATCTAGGTCATGTCTTCGATGATGGACCAGGGCCGGACCGTGCCCGCTATTGCATTAATTCCGCCGCGCTTCGCTTTATTCCAAAGGAAAGACTAGTGGAAGAAGGATATGGGCAGTATTTGGGTTTGTTTGAGTAAAGGAAAGGGCGCTCCATTGCGATTTGGAGTGGCCTTTTTTTATTTTATGACTTTAGTCTGTTGAGCTCGCCAAAGCGTGCGAAACAATAAACCACC
>JAENZK010000463.1 GCA_016841285.1 Guptibacillus hwajinpoensis
CGGCTTTACAGGTCAAATTTCTATTGGCGTTGGTGCCTTTCTTGGGGTTGGCGGATATACATCAGCGATATTGACGACAAAGATTGGCTTGAGTTTTTGGGTTGCGATGCCTGTTGCAGGAGTCATTACGGCCTTGATAGGTGCACTATTTGGAATTCCATCACTCCGATTAAAAGGGCTTTACCTGGCAATTGCAACGCTTGCAGCACAGGTAATAATCTTGTTTGTCATTTCAAGATGGGATTCCTTAACTGGTGGTACAGCGGGACTTGTCTTAAACCGGCCGGAAATAGGCAGTTTCTCTTTTTATAGTGAAACTAGCTACTATTATTTAATGTTTGTAATCTTAGTAGCTACTGTTCTATTTTCACTCAATTTGTTTAGGTCAAGAGTGGGGCGCGCTTTTATAGCGGTACGTGACCGCGATGTGGCAGCAGAGGTCATTGGTATTGATTTGTTCAAATATAAAGTGCTCGCATTTTTCGTTAGCTCCTTTTTCGTAGGAATTGCCGGAGCCCTATTAGGCCATTACATGATGGTCGTTAGCCCAGAACTATATAGTACAACTGTATCTATTGAATATTTAGCGATGATTCTGGTTGGTGGTCTTGGCAGTGTATTTGGTTCTATTTATGGAGCAGTTTTCATAACCCTACTGCCGGTCATTCTTCGTTCCGTGATTGAGGTTTTTAGCGGGATTTTCCCAGATTTAGCCGACGTATTAAATGGTCTGAAGGAAGTTGTCTTTGGTTTGGTGATTATTATTTTCTTAATATATGAGCCGCAAGGATTGGCGAAAATATGGCAGAACATAAAGGATTATTTTAAGTTGTGGCCATTTTCGTATTAGAGGTAACGGTGGTAATCGATAAGTGAACATACATAACTTTATTCAGTAGTAGCTCATACATTTATAAGATGAATAGAGCCTAAAATCAATTCGATTGAAAAATATCACTACTGAATAAAGTTAAAGCCTCCGGCGGATGCCTCAGATTTTCAAAGGTAGTTTTTCGAGCAAGCTCGAAAAAATCTGGGCGCAAATACGCCAAGGTGTATTTGGTCCTTGCTTATCGTTATTTCAATATCTATTTTTTAGAAAAAAAGGGGGAGCAAGATGAAGAAGTTATGGTCGCTTGTTTTGATGGCAGTACTGGCAATTGGAATGTTAGTTGGATGTTCAGGTGGGGGCGAGAAAGCATCCCAGACCGAACCAACCAACACAAATGAAGGGGAAACGAAGTCAGAGGAAAGTGCAAAAACAGATGAGGTTAAAGGAACAATTAAAATCGGTGGTCTTTTTGACTTAACTGGAGGAACTGGGGATGTGGGCACTCCGTATGCCGAAGGAGAGAAAGCCTATTTTGAATACTTAGCAACACAGGATCCTGTAAATGGATACAAATTAGAATTAATCGGGGATGACTATGCCTACAAAATTCCTGAAGCAACAAAGCTTTATCAAAAATTAAAATCTAAAGATGGAGTTGCTGCGATTCTTGGCTGGGGAACTGGTGATACAGAGGCATTACGTCAATTAGTGGCTGCTGATAAGCTTCCATTTATTTCAGCTTCCTATTCTGAGAATCTCAAAAATATGGATGAGAGCCCATACAATTTCTTATCTGCTGCCTCCTACTCTGACCAAGCTCGTTCAGCATTAAAGTGGATTAAAGAAAATCACACAGAAGGTACACCAACTGTAGCTCTACTATACAATGATACAGCATTTGGTAAGTCTCCAATTCAAGATGCGAAAGATTTTGCTGCAGAAATTGGGGTAGAAGTGGTTGATGAACAAGTCGTTGACCTTAAAGCGTTAGATGCAACACCACAATTATTAAATATGGAAAAGAAAAACCCTGATTATGCGATTATTCAAGAAACGTGGGGTGCTACAGCTACAATCTTAAAGGATGCAAAGAAGTTAGGGATTGATACACAATTTATTGGCTTAAACTGGGCAACTGGTGAAGGCTTACTTCCAATCACAGGTGACGCTGCTGAAGGCTTTATCGGTGTTGTAACACATGCATTCCCTTATGAAGACCTTCCTGGGTTAACAGAGATTAGAACTTTCCTTGAAAGCAAAGGAGAAAAGCTTGAAGACAAGAACCAAAAATTCGTTCAAGGATGGGTTGCAGCCAAAATCATGGTTGAAGGGATCAGGCTTGCAGATGATCCAACGACCGGTGAAGGAATTCGTACTGGTTTAGAAAAAATCACAAACTTAGACTTACAAGGTCTT
>JAENZK010000464.1 GCA_016841285.1 Guptibacillus hwajinpoensis
AGGAAGCAAAGGTTGTACTTTTAAGAGGAAATTCAAAATTATTCGTTGCAGGTGCTGATCTCAACGAATTACTAAAAACAAAAACAAAAGAAGAAGCATATAACATGTCGAAATTGGGTCACGCATTAATGGATCGCATTGAAAATTATTGTATTCCAGTTATTGCACTAGTTGAGGGAGCATGCCTTGGCGGTGGTATGGAATTAGCGATGGCCTGCCATATTAGGATTGCGAAAGAAAATGCGGTATTTGGCTTACCTGAAATTACGCTTGGAATTTTTCCAGGTGCTGGAGGCACACAAAGACTTCCTAGATTAATAGAATCATCGAGAGCGATTGAGATGATTTTAACAGGTCGGAGAATTTATGCTGAGGAAGCCAAAAGTTTAGGCCTTGTATTAGAGGTTTATCCAGAAAATACGTTCGAACAAGAGGTTACTAAGCTTACTAACAGCATCGCTGAAAAGGGTAAAATCGCCATTACTGCAGCATTAAAAGCAATTCAAACAGGTCTCCATCGTACGGAACAGGAAGGATATGAAACAGAAGCGGAAGGTTTCGGGTTATGCTGTACGACTTATGACAAAGAAGAAGGTATCAGTGCCTTTTTAAATAAAAGAACAGCGAAATTTGAAAATAGATAGGAGAATTCAAATGGTAATAACAAAACAAGAAATGGAAATTTTCTCAAAAACAATCAGTGAATTTACTAAAGAAAGAATTGCACCTCTTGCAGAAACTATCGATGAAAATCATAAAGTTCCAGACGAATTATTAAAAGAAATGAAGGAAATGGGGCTGTTTGGTGTACCGTTTCCGGAAGAATATGGTGGTAGCGGTCTCGGCTGGAGAGCGCAAATAGCAATGACAGAAGAAATTGCAAAATATGAAGGTTCCATTCCTTCGATAATCGGTGCCCATACGACGATTGCTGCGAATGCTATCTATGTAGCTGGAACAGAAGAACAAAAGCTGAAATATTTGAAACCGCTTGCGGAGGGAAAATATTTAGGCGCATTTGCTTTAACAGAGCCTGGTGCTGGTTCTGATGCGGCTGGTATTCAAACTAAAGCAACAAAAATAGACAATGGCTGGGTAATTGATGGGAGTAAGTGTTTTATCACAAATGCACCGTCTGCTGATGTATTCATCGTTTTTGCATCAACGGACCCCTCAAAAGGATCTAGAGGTGGAATTACAGCCTTTATAGTAGAAAAAGGAACTCCTGGACTATCGATTGGAAAGATTGAAAATAAAATGGGAATCCGTGGTTCTGAAACGAGTGATGTCATCCTTGAAAATGTAGTTGTACCGGATTCACAGGTATTAGGTGAAGTGGGTCAGGCCTTTAAAATTGCGATGCGCGTCATGCAAAATGGCAGATTGAATATTGCTGCAATCGCACTGGGTATGGCAAAAGGGGCTTATGAACTGGCATTAAATTATGCCCGTGAGAGAAAACAATTTAAGACATCTATAGCAAACTTCCAATCTATTCAAAATAAACTTGCTGAAATGAAAATGAATATCTTTGCAATCGAGTCCATGCTTGAAAAAACAATTCATTTAATGGAAGAGGGGAAACCATTTAACCTTGAAGGGGCAATTATTAAAGCTTTTGCATCCGAAAAAGCAGATTGGATCATTAATGAGGCTCTTCAAATCCATGGTGGGTATGGGTACATGAAGGATTATCCTTTAGAAAGAAAACTTCGTGATGCTAGAATCAATCGTATTTTTGAGGGGACAAGTGAAATTCAGCGAATCGTCATAGCAAAAGAGGTTCTTCGTGGGGAATAGTTATTTTAGTGGAGGTAACAAAGATGGAAAATCAGAGTCATGAAGTGATTTCTACTGTGGCAGTCATAGGTTCCGGAATCATGGGAAGCGGTATTGCCCAAGCAGTTGTTCAATCAGGTTACTCAGTCATTTTATTTGATATGGAGAAGGAGAGCTTAGATCAGTCTTTCAAGCGAATCCAACGAAACGTTAACAAATGGTGTGAAAAAGCAGGGAAATCCACTGAAGCGGATTCTATCGTCAATCGTTTGTCCAAAGCAGAAACGATTGCTGATATAAGCGGGGCAGATCTCGTGATCGAAGCCGTTACAGAAAAACTAGAAGTCAAGCAAAGCCTATTTGCAAGTCTCGAAAAGATTGTTGATAGAAAAGCGATCCTTGCTTCGAATACATCTGGTATCGCAATTTCAAAGATTGTAGAAGTTTGTATGAATAA
>JAENZK010000047.1 GCA_016841285.1 Guptibacillus hwajinpoensis
GATGGGAGGAGTTGTACTGACGCTTTTTCTATTGCCACAGTGGCGAAAAATTCAATGGAAAAAGACTTGGCAAATTTATTTCATTTCGGCATTTTTTAATATTATTATTTTCAGTGGTGTTCAGATGATTGGATTGCAATATCTTCCGTCCGGGCTATATACTGTCATTGTTTATCTTCAGCCTGTACTAGTGGTGCTTCTAACCTGGCTTTGGCTGAAGGAAACTTTGTCAGTAAAAAAAGTTATAGGCATGATTATTGGATTTATTGGTGTCGTGGTTGTAAGCCTGGAGGGGATATCGGGTAAGATTTCAACCCTAGGTATTATCTTGGCGTTTATTACTGGTCTCGGTTGGACAATAGGAACCGTCTATGTGAAAAAAACGAGTGCTAATGTACACAATCTATGGCTGGTTGCTATCCAAAATATGATTGGTGGGGCGGTAATATTTGGTGTCGGAATGGCGACCGAAAATTTCTCCTCAATCCAATGGACCCTTCCGTTCATATTGAGCCTGTTGTATGGAGCGGTTCTCGGATTAACCCTAGCTAATGCGATCTATCTGAAATTGATAAGCGTCGGCAAAGCAAGTACAGTTGGCTCATTTACATTTTTAGTACCAATGATTAGCGTATTCATTGGTACGTTCATGTTAGATGAGCCGTTCACCGCATCATTGTTTGCAGGTATGGTCCTGATTCTCTTTAGCATTTACCTAATTAATTACAAAAAAGTTAGAAAAACAACTTTAGAAGTGGATGTTAAGTATGATACGGTCAAATCTACTGTTAAATGAGTGCGTATCAAAAAATCATAATAGAGTAGGGTAACTTCTATAGACCAGATTTTGTGCAGGATTCCGTTTTTTATTAGGGATGAGCAATTAATGACATCCCAAGAAATCATTCAGATTATTAATGCCTACCGTCGTGAGCTGAATTACTCTTTTATTCAAGCTAAAAACATCTAGGGCATCCTGTCCTATTTAAAAGAAATATGTTCCCTTATTTATTAAATATTAGCTGGGATGAAGGCAGGAAATCAGTCAGAGCAAAAATAAAGGAGCATGTGTATTATACCGAGATGAAAAGAAAGAACATTCCTGATATAGATACACCGGAAGATTATAAGCAGTTAATAAATAGATCTAGTATATCAAAAACTAAAGACTTAACAAAGAGCGCAAATATGTATTGATACAAAATTGCGCTCTTTGTTGTCGGCGGTACCGTGGATGGTTGTCACATATGAATCGTCCACATTGTCTGTAAAATCAATCATTAAAATTTCGCTCTGAATGTTAATTAGATACAACAATCTACTATTTTTTCTAAATGCTTGATTGTCGGTGTTAAGTTAGCGAAAAAGTAAGCTTCGCGCAGTCTGCGTGATGAAACGCAATCCTTTAAATAACCGGCACTGCCGTTGTGGAGCATATTGGCTTGAACGGCCTCAAGCGTTAAATAAGCCACTTCAAGACGAATTTGGGCAATTTCCTTCCAATTAACAGGATACGCTATTAACAGGTTTTCTATCTTTCCCTGTACTGCTTGAATAGCATCCTCGAAATCAATCGATTGTTTTTTCAAAAATCGATTGCAGCCATTTTGACGTCCTGAGACTGTATCGATTGAAGCGATCGATTCCTTAGTAACTCCTAAGCCAAGCGGTATTTGGTACAAAACAAAGGCTGGACGGATAATCTCAACAAACTCATCTGCATTTTTCGATAGAACCCATTCATTTGGAATAAAGACATTTGTGAATTGGCAAGCATAGGTTGCACTACCGTTTACGCCGAGATACTCTACCTTTGCCTTCATTTTCAGCCCTTCGATTTGACATGGAACGAAACACATGACGCGTCTTTGATCATCCACATTGGCAATAACTCCAAACCAATGATTTTCACCGAGATTTGATACAGCTGGTAATACACCGGAAAGGTAATAACCATTATCTGCTGACTTTGCAGTCAGATGGAGCGTTTCAAGTCCTGCATAGTACTTCATGGGGTTGGATAAACCGGTTCCAGCTAATAAATCCCCATTTTCAAGTTGGGGTAGGAATGTTTGTTTTAACACTTCATTCCTTGTATTACGTACATACGTTAAAGCAGCAAGGTGGCACCAAAGGCAAAAAGCAGTAGTCATACACGTTTTTGCTACTTCCTCTACCAAGTTCATTTCATCTGCCAATACTTCCTTTTGTGATTTGTTTGCAGAAGAAAACAGACCGGCCTCACCGAGTTTTTTTAAAAAATTCTCAGCATAAAATGCTTCAACATCAATCTTTTTAACATATGGTTTTAATTCCTGATGTATTAAATTGTTAAGTATGTTGATGTTTTCCAATGTACTCTTATTCATAATTCCCCAGCTCCATTAAAGATTGATAATAAAGTTATCCTACTTGTTTAGTTGGTTTTAGGGTAGTTTATTACAAATGTTAAAGAAAGGCAACAGATTATTTTGATTTTTCAAAATAAACTAGGGCTATTAAATCTCACATTGGATTCAAAGCCCTTTAAATTAATACTAAGTTATTTATTATCAGTCAAAATCTCTGTAATGGAATCAATCGGTGTTTGTACGGCTTCACGGGCACGCTTTACAGCTGCTACATCTGGTGCATCATAGAAGCACAAGCATTTTGTCATATCTTCACACACGTATGTTCTTGAAAATGCAACTTCCGGTACCTCTTGATAGTGAACGGAATTTTTCTTTTTTCTTTCCAAGTATTGATCCATTGTGATATTTTCAGGAATATTCCATTCAACAAGGTAGTTGACTACATCTTTATTTTTCTTAACATCTGCCAATTCTTTCCCAACAAGACGAACTTCTTTAACAAGCTGGACAGGTATCTCCGCTGCTCTTAATGCATTTGTCGCTACCGTTCTATCTTCACCTTCAACAATAAAAAATGAACGGGAAAAATCTCTTGATACTTGAAGTTCGATTAATGCCGCGTTATTTTTGTTAAGCTCTTCGTTTAGGTTAGTGGCCTTTTGATCTAATTCCTCTTTTGTTGATACGATCCCGTTTAGTGATGATTCAATTAAATAAAGTCCCATTTCATATACCTCACTTTTCTGATTTATTTACTAATAATTTTGAATTATTTAATGGTTATATTATTATACTTGGTTCAAAAAATCAACTAACTTGTTTTTTTTATTTTTTTGATGTTAAAATTAACCTTGTAACTGGAGGGATTCTCGATGAAAACAAAATATGATATTCCCTGTAATATCGCTCAATCACTGAATATTATCGGAGATCGTTGGACGTTATTAATCGTTCATGAAATTTTAACTGGAAAGACTCTGTTTAATGAAATTAAAAAAGGCCTAAATGGGATTTCGTCTAATCTTTTATCAGAGCGGCTGAAATATTTAGAGGAGGAAGGGATTATTCATGCCGAGCTTTATTCCCACCATCCGCCACGCTATTCTTATACATTAACGGAAAGCGGGCTAGAGCTTGAACATGTCTTCAATGCACTGATTATTTGGGGAAGTAAGCATTTAAATAACTGTTATAAAAAGCTATTAGATGCCCAGTCTGGGGAAGAAGTCGAAATTGGTTATTACTCTAAAAAAACAGGAGAGATTGTAGATCAACTTAAGGTTGTCGCTATCGAAACTATTCCAAAAGAACGGTAATTTAAAAAACTAATCATCTGAATCGAGGGTGATTAGTTTTTTTGAAGTGAATATTAAAAATATTTATAATTTTTAGTTGAAAAAGTTCGGAAGGTGTAATAGAATTACTTTCAATATAAAACACAGTAATCTTATATGATTTATAAGATTGGAAAATGGTACATACGAAGAAGTGTGAGGTGATCTTGTTGGATAGACAACAGCCAATTATGATTGATGTTCAAAATCTGAGTAAAAGTTTTACAAATAAGAATGTGGAAAACAAAGTTTTAGATAATATATCACTAACAGTTAAAAGAGGAGAAATTATCTCTATTTTAGGTGAAAGCGGTTGTGGGAAAAGCACATTATTAAATATCATTGGCGGCTTCGAAAAACCAAGTAATGGCCACATTTTTTTAGATGGGGAAGTCATGAATCAGCCAAGCCGAAAATGCATCATGTTATTTCAAAACTACGGTTTGCTTCCATGGCGCTCTGTTCTGAAAAATGTTGAATTTGGCTTGGAAAACTTAAAAATTAATCCCACAGAACGAACTGAAAAAGCCGTGCATTATTTAGATTTAGTAGGTTTAAAAGGGAAGGAAGGACTGTTTCCGCATGAATTGTCTGGGGGAATGCAGCAAAGAGTGGGGATTGCTAGAGCATTAGCCTTGCAGCCCGAATTAATATTGATGGATGAACCATTTGCTGCTTTGGATACTTTTAATCGTTACTATTTACAAAATGAGCTACTGCGAATTCAAGCTCAAGAGAAAACAACTATTATTCTTGTTACGCATGATATTGATGAAGCTGTTTACTTGTCCGATCGTATTTTCATTATGCATCCCGGCCCAGGCAGGATCCATAGGGAAATTAACATTTCACTATCAAAGCCACGCGACCGAAGTAATAGTGATTTTCAGCATTATCGGAATTTAATATTCAAAGAATTCCATTTCAGTAACCCAGAAGCACTACTTGAATTTAATATTTAAATTTTTACTAAGTAGAATAATAGAAAAGGAGATTTAACATGAAAAAAATAGTTAAATCCGGTATGTTGATGTTACTTGTGGGGGTCCTTCTAATTTCGCTTGCTGCATGCGGATCTGGTGGAAGTAAATCGACTTCAGGGGATCAAAGTAATGAAAAACGAACCGTTAAAATCGGTTACTTACCGATTACCCATGCCGTACCATTGTATATTGAAAATGAGCAAAAAAAATACCAGAACTTCAATCTTGAATTAATCAAATTTGGTTCTTGGCCGGAATTAGTTGATGCACTAAATACTGGCCGTATTGACGGTGCTTCGATGCTCGTAACGTTGGCAATGAAGGCAAAAGAACAAGGAATTGACTTGAAGGCGGTTGCCTTAGGACATCGGGATGGGAATGTTTTAGTTACGGCACACAATATTAACAGTGTTCAAGATTTAAAAGGAAAAAATTTCGCTATACCTCATAAATTTTCAACTCATAATATTTTGCTTTACCAAATGCTAAAGCAAAACGGGTTGAGATATGAGGATATCAATCCAATTGAACTTCCACCCGCTGAAATGCCTGCAGCCCTATCTGAAGGAAGAATTGAGGGGTATGTTGTTGCTGAACCGTTTGGAGCAGCTTCAGTAGCCATTAATAAAGGGAAAGTTCTATTTCAGGATAATCAAGTTTGGAAAAATTCCATTGATTGTGCACTAGTCTTACGTGGTGAATTTATTGAAAAAGAAAATGAGATTGCACAAGAATTCGTAAACTATTATGTTAAGGCAGGAAATCTCGCAGAGAAAAAAGATGAAAGTATTCAGAAAATGTCGTCAAACTATATGAAAGTTCAAGAAAATGTGATGGAGTTATCTTTTAAATGGATTAAATATGATAATTTAAAAATTCAAGAAGAGGATTACAAAGAATTAACAACTAACCTTATTGAAATGGGGTTACAAGAAAATCCTCCATCATTTGCAGACTTTGTTGATAATTCTTTGATAGATAAAGTGAAGTGAAAAAATGATAAAGTATAAAAATATAATCAACACATTAATAGGTTTTGGGTTATTAATATTGGTTTGGCAAACCATTATTATCATGGGAAAATATGATACGGCACTTTTTCCAACCCCTTTGCAGGTTTGGGAAGGGTTATTATCCCTTCTATATGATGGTACGTTGTTTGAAAATATTAGAGTGAGCCTCATTCGGTTCTTCCTTGGATATTTGTCTGCTGTTGTAACTGCGGTTATTTTGGGGCTCATTCTTGGAAGAATTCCGGTTTTATGGGGAGTGATCGACCCGATTGCTCAAGTTTTACGGCCAATTTCACCGATTGCTTGGTCACCTTTCATTGTCTTATGGTTTGGTATTGGTGACATACCAGCAATCGTGGCCATTTTTATTGCCGCTTTTTTTCCAGTATTGTTATCAACGGTTTCCGGTGTTAGAAAGGTTGATCCGACTTATTTGAAGGTTTCGCAAAATTTTGGGCTCAAGGGATTTGCGTTATTACGTAAAGTTATTTTTCCGGCCACATTCCCCTATATAGCAAACGGTCTTCACATTGCCGTAGGGACAGCCTGGGTTTTTCTTGTTGCCGGTGAAATGATCGGAACACAGTCCGGTCTTGGCTATTTGATTGTTGATGCAAGAAACTCATTAAGACTGGATTTAGTGATGACCGGAATTCTATTAATTGGAATTGTTGGCTTATTTCTTGATAAAATGGTCGGGCTGTTTGAAAGCTGGATTAACCGAATTTGGGGAAGAGCAAATAGTTAGATGATTTTTAAAAGGTGCATAAACTAATTGTGCGCCTTTTCAATTTGTTCATTTTTCCTTTTACATTTCCCATAAAAATCTAATTTTTTGAAAATTAAGACATAACAAAGTATAATGCAAATTAATATACCACTCATAAATTTTTTATGGACAGGCACTAGAAAATATAATCTATAGAAAAACGCTAACCTATTATCAATATTGACACAGTGAGTACAGGTTAATTACATAAATTAATTAGCGATATCAAGGGATGTGTAAGTTTTGAAGAATAATGTGGTAAATAAAATCGATTTTCAAATACCAATTCAACCAGATTTTGAATTGAAAGCTCAACATTATTCCGAATATTTTGATCAGTCAACTCAAATATTATTTTATCAATTTAAAACCAATAATAGTTATGCTCATTCAATTAGAGCTATTCCTGATGGATGTATTGATATTATATTCTGGTGTAATAAGGGAACGTATCATTCTGATGTCTGTGGTAGCGTGCTGGAGACAAATTTTATCACTCTTTTATCAAATACAGAGTATTTTGGTCTTCGTTTTTTGCCAACAAAAGATTTAAATCAAGTGAACTATTCAATCAAAGAGATTGTTGATAATAGAATTCAACTAACAGATGCGATCCCATCTGTTTATCCTTTTATAGAAGAAATTATTTCAGAAAGTGAATTCAGTAAACGGATTTCACTCTTTAAGAATTTATTATACCCTCAAATATTTTCAAGAAATGAAAAGCCATTAATGATTAAATATATATTAGAACAAATCTATAAAACTAAAGGAAATATAAAATTGAAGGATTTAGCAGAAGATATAGGCTACTCAACAAGATATTTAAGGAAGCAATTTGATACTCATGTTGGGATGTCTCCCAAGTTGTACTGTAGAATAACAAGATTTCAATCTTCGCTTTATATGCTTCATAATAATAAACAGTGTAAAAAATTAAATGTAATCTTGGATCATGGGTATTTTGACCAATCGCATCTAATCAATGACTTTAAAAGTTTTGGGTATGTGAGCCCAAACCAATATATGGAGCAGCTTTATACTAGATAAAAGCTATAATACTCGTTGAGTGTTATAGCTTTTTTGGTTTAAAAAATAATTTGTTAAAAATTCTAATTATTTTGAATATAGTTCCGATTTTTCCAATACTAAACGAATAACATCATGTACCATATGGTTTAACAATAAAAACCATATCAAGGAGGTAAAAGAATATGAAAAAACATCTTGTAAAAACATCGGTCACACTAGGGGCTGCACTATCTTTAGCGTTTTCACCATTATCTTCATATTTTGAAGATCAGACCGTATCCGCTCACGGAGGTGGGGAATATGAATATGTTCCCCTAAAAACGACACTAGAGAATTTTGGCGCTGATTTCAAATGGGATAGCGCTACCCAATCGATAGTAATTACCAAGGATGGGCAAAGTGTTCAGATTAAGGACAAGTCACAGGAAGCAATTGTCAATGGGAAATCTATCACTCTTGATGCACCAGTAAAGATCGAAAATGGAATGGCTTATACAAGTGATCATTTTATTAATAATGTGTTTCAATCTAATTTAAAACAAACCGTAGAAATTTCAGATACATTTCATCCATTGAACCCTTTAACATCAAAGGAAATTGAATCTGTGATTGGAATCTTAAAAGCAGAAGGAAAGTATAAAGACAGTCTTCGTTTTACTGAAATTTCAATTAAACTTCCAGATAAAAAAGATGTTTGGAATTGGGCCATGAATAAAAGCAATTCTTCAGCATTTACTCGTCAAGCTGAATTTATAGCTTTAGAAAATAAAGAAGTGATTGAGGGAACAGTAGATTTATCTAGTAAGAAGCTCTTATCTTGGAAAAAAATTGATGGTGTCCAAGGCATGATCATCCTTGATGACTTTATTGCTGCACAAACAGCGATAGAGTCCAGTGCAGAATACGCCAAAGCTCTTAAAAAACGGGGAATCGATTCTGCAAAACAGGTGGTAGCGACGCCTTTAACGGTAGGTTATTTTGGTGGGGAGGACAAGCTAGAAGAAAATGCTAGTTTACTAAAGGTCGTATCCTATTTAGATACAGGTGATGGAAACTACTGGGCACACCCAATCGAGAACCTAGTTGCTGTTGTTGATCTTAAGAAAGGTGAAGTTATTAAGGTTGAGGATGATGGCGTTATTCCAATACCAAAGCAATTTAATGCCTATGATGGCAGCGACTACGCAAAAAAGGCAGAAGTAAAGCCATTAAATATAGAAGAGCCTAAGGGAAAGAATTATAGCATCAATGGCAATATGATCAAGTGGCAAAACTGGGAATTTCATGTTCGTTTGGATTCAAGAGTAGGTCCAATCTTTTCAACAGTAACTTATGATGATCAAGGTGAAAAGAGAAAGATTATGTATGAAGGATCATTAGGGGGCATGGTTGTACCATACGGTGATCCAGATGTGGGTTGGTACTTTAAATCATATTTGGATTCTGGCGAGTATGGCATGGGTACATTAACTTCACCACTTATGGAAGGGGATGTTCCGAATAACGCTAAACTCTTAGAAGCTACGATTTCGGACAATTCAGGAAATCCGTATACGATTCCAAATGCAATTGCAGTATTTGAGCGTTATTCAGGACCGGAATATCGTCATGATGAAATGATGGCCGGTAGCGATGAGAGTCGTGAGCGTCGTGAACTCGTTGTTCGATGGATTAGCACGGTAGGTAACTATGATTACATTTTTGATTGGGTGTTCTTACAAAATGGTACGATTAAAATCGATGTCGGTGCATCAGGAATTGAAGCTGTCAAAGGTGTAAAAACAAAAACGATGCACGATAAAACAGCAGAAGATGATACACGTTATGGAACATTAATAGATCACGGTATTGTTGGAACAACTCATCAGCATATTTATAATTTTAGACTTGATTTAGATGTCGATGGTGAAAAAAATTCCTTAACTGAAATTAACCCAATGGCAGTTCCTAATACAGAAGGTGGACCACGTAAAAGTGTGATGATTACAGAACAAAAAACGGTTAATTCAGAGCAGGAGGCTGCTCAAAAATTTGATCCATCAACAATTCGCATTTTAAGTAATCCGAACAAGGAAAATAAAGTAGGTAACCCTGTTTCTTATCAACTGATTCCTTTCGCTGGTGGAACACATCCAATTGCCAAAGGGGCTTTATTTACTAAGGATGATTGGTTGTTTAAGCGTGTAAACTTTATGGATAAACAAATTTGGGTTACAACTTACAATCCAGATGAGCGATATCCTGAAGGTAAATATTCAAACCGCAGTAAATCAGACACTGGTTTAGGGCAATTCACAGGTGATGATGCATCCATTGTGAACCAAGACAATGTCGTTTGGTTAACAACAGGTGCTACACATGTCGCACGTGCAGAGGAATGGCCTATGATGCCAACAGAGTGGGTGCATGTAATGCTGAAGCCATGGAATTTCTTTGATCGCACACCTACGTTAGATTTACCTGAAGAGGAGTAAGCAAATAAAAGAGTTATACCATTAAAAGAGAAAACGCTTTTATTAATTGAAAGAGGGTCAATAGCATTCAAGCTAAACCGATAAATAAACTTATTAAAGGAGTGTGTCTAAATGTCAAATACAATAGCTCTTACAAGTGTAGAATATTTGAAGAAAAGTTATATCGGTGGTCAGTGGGTTGAAGGTCAAAGTGGTCGAGTTTTTCAAGATACAGATCCATATGATGGATCTATATTAGCAGAAATTCTTCTTGCAAATCAAACTCAGATTAAACAAGCTTTTGATGTAGCAAAAAGCGCTCAAAAAAAATGGGCGAAAACAACGCCTGATGAAAGACGTGAAGTTTTAACAAAAGCGAGAAATTATTTACAAGATCATAAAGATGAGATTGTACAGTTAATTATTCGTGAAACAGGAGGAACAGTACTTAAAGCAGAAGTAGAATTTGCTTTCGGTATTCGTGATATCAATGAATCTCTTAAAATGGTTGATGAAGTATATAAGCCGAAGGAATATTCGTCGGATACTCCTAACAAGGTGAGTCGTGTCTACCGTTTACCATTAGGTGTGATTACATCTGTTACTCCATTTAATTTTCCATTTAACATGGGAACTCGGACTATTTTTCCAGCGATTGCATTAGGAAATAGTGTTGTTCATAAACCATCGATACAAACTGGTATGATAGGTGGCCAAATCTTTGCAAAAGCATTTGAAGTTGCTGGTTTACCAGCAGGTGTTTTCAATTCCATATTAATTGATTCTAAAGAAGGTGCAGATGAATTCTTTACGAATCCAAATACTTCTTTCGTTAGCTTTACTGGGTCTACTGCAGTAGGCCAGCATATTGAAAAAGTAACAGCTGGAGAGTTTATACCGAAAGCTCTAGAATTAGGTGGTAATAACCCACTTGTAATATTAGGGGATGCAAATTTGGATTATGCTGTAGATGTAGCTATCTTTGGTAAGTTCCTTCATAACGGTCAAATATGCGCTATCACAAACCGAATTCTAATCCATGATGATCTCTAGGATGCATTTGTAAGTAAATATGCAGAGAGAGTAAAAGGATTAACGGTTGGTGATCCGAAAGATCCAAATACCGTAATAGGACCAGTTATTAATGAATCACAAGCTAACAAAATTATGTCAATAGTAGAACAGGCTAAGGCTGATGGTATAGAGCTAGCTGTTGAGGGAGAACGAAAGGGTAATGTGATCTCACCATTCCTATTTGTAGATGTAAAAAATGACTCACAATTAGCACGTAAGGAAGTGTTTGGACCTATAGCTATGATCATTCGTGCAAAGGATGACGACCATGCAATTACATTAGCAAATGATACAGAGTTTGGTCTGTCATCAGCTATTATTACAAGTGACCTTGAAAGAGGTGAACGTCTAGCACTTGAAATAGAATCTGGAACGACACATGTGAATGATATGCCAGCAGTGCTAGAAAGTGCTACTCCATTTGGTGGCATGAAAAAAAGTGGTATAGGGCGCTTTGGAACTGAATGGATTATCGAAGAATTTACAACGACAAAATGGGTTTCTGTTCAAAAAGAACATTTACAGTATCCATTTTAACAAATTCAATTTGTATACGGTGTTTGAGCACCGATACTGACAGTGTAACTGATTTACTTACAATAGAATTTACTATATTGATTTACACAGGTGTGGGTATCTCTCAAAGGGGATACCTTTTTTTGTACCCCGAAACAGTGCCTTTGAATTATTTTTTATTAATATTGTTTACATGATTGAGTATGTTTCAGAATATGAAAAACGAGTATTTTATTCAGAATAGTCAGAATATATAGTATATTTAACAACTTAAAGGAGGAGATTGCCAATGAGAAAAAATAAAGGTTTTAAAGAACTTCTTATGGTAGTAATAAGTCTGATTTTATTATTAACTGGATGTTCTTCAAACACATCAAACACTTCTGGAAGTGATGAAAATCCAACTAAATCCATTACACTTAATGCTGTTAGTTTCCTGGCGAAGGACAACCCTTTAACAGCGACTATACCAGATTGGATGAAGGCTGTTGAGGAAGCAACTGATGGTAGAGTAAAGATTAATTGGCGCGGAGGAGCGGATGTTATTCCAATTTCTGAGCAGTTTGAAGCCCTAAATTCAGGGGTTATTGATGTAAACTTTACCTATGTTGGACAATATCAAACACAATTGCCAGAGTCCCTAAGTATAGCATTATCTCAACTAACCCCATGGGAGGAGCGGGAGACTGGCTTCTATGACACAATGGTGGAACGACATAAAGAAATTGGAGCGATTTATTTAGGAAGGTGGTTAACAGGTTCGCCTCGCATATGGCTTAAAGAACCTATAAAGTCAATTTCCGACTTGGAAAATATGAAAATTCGTTCTGCTCCAAACTATAACCGTTTTTTTGATGATCTTGGAATTGCCTCAGCTATGATCGATCCAGCGGAGGTATATACATCCCTTCAGACAGGAGTTGTTGAGGGCTTTGTTTACGGAGGATTATCCGGTCCAAGAAAAGAGGGATGGACTGATTCTACTAAATATGTATTGGATATCCCTTTCTGGACACAAAACTGTACGATATTGATGAATAATTCTAAATGGGATGAAATCTCTAAGGAAGACCAACAGGCAATTATAGCTGCTACAGCCCAGTATGAAAAAGGAATGGTGGATTATTATACAAACCTAGATGTTGAAGAAAGGAAAGAATTAGAGAAAATTGGAGTCGAATTTATTTCTTTGCCAGAAATGGATAAACAGAAATTCTTAGATATGGCATATAGAAGTGAATGGGGATTTATTAAAGCAGAAAAACCAGAGTTAGTCGATACATTAAGAAAACAAACCACCAAGGGTGAGTAAGGATTACTGATCATTATCTCTCATCAATCGAGGTGAAGGGGATGGAACAAAAAAATATAATAAGCTCTATTTATTCAAAATTGATCATCATTATGAGTTCTTTAGCTAACATTCTAATTGCGGGTATATCTTTGCTAATTTTGGCAGAAGTCATTTCATTGTTTTTCTTAGGCAAACCGATTAGATGGGCTATTGAAGTTACTGAGTATATGCTGGTATTTATCACTTTTTTAGCTGCAACAAAACTATTAAAGGAAGATAGGCATATTCGCTTTGAATTGGTTATCTCCAAGTTAAAAGGTAAGCCTTTAAATATCTTTGAGGTTTTAGCCTCGTTAATAGGACTAGTTGTATGTGCAACTATATTATACGCCAGTATTCATACTGTTTTAGATTTATTTGGAAGAGGGATTAAAACAGAAACTCAGTTAGAGATTCCGCGATATTTACTTATCTCTATTATTCCTTTTTCCTTTTTCTTATTAACGATTCAATATGCTATACGTCTGAAAAAATGGTTAATGAAATTTACATCAAAAGAGACTGCTACTTAAATCAATATTTGATTAGTTCAAATTCCAGGTGAGCAAATAAACACTAAAATTGGTGCCATTGCTTGCCTGGCATTATAAAAGTTTACTAGAGGAGTGAGACTATGGAATGGTGGCTAGTGCTTTTATTGATTGTTGTCGGTCTTGCTTTCTTATTTATACTAGGAGTTCCTATTGCATTTGCTTTTTTAAGCATTAATATTATTGGGGTAGTCCTTTTATGGAATGGAAGTTCCGGACTCAATCAGTTAACGTTGAATATGTTTAATTCAATTGCAAAATGTTCACTATTGCCGATACCGATGTTTTTGTTAATGGGAGAGCTTATGTTTCGAACGGGTGTAGGGGTAAAAATATTTGAAGCAATGGCAAAATGGATGGGAAATATACCGGGAAGATTAAGTCTCTTGACTGTTGGAACGGGTACTTTATTTGCGATACTAACTGGGTCTAGTGCAGCTAGTGCTGCATTATTGGGATCTTTGCTTGTCCCGGATATGCAAAAAAAGGGGTATAGTCCTCATATGTCTATTGGTCCTATCCTAGGAAGCGCTGGTTTGGCTACGATGATTCCTCCTACTGCACTTGGTGTATTACTTGCCTCATTAGCATCTATTCCAGTCGGGCATTTCCTAATTGCTATTGTGGTTCCTGGTATATTATTAGCTTTCATATTTATTGTCTATATCGTTACTATTAGTATGGTTCGACCCGAATGGGCTCCTTCCTACGATGTTGAAAAGTATACGCTTAAGCAAAAATTGATTGATACAATGAAATACATTCTTCCGCTTGGGGCTATTCTATTCCTAGTTCTCGGAGTTATTATTTTGGGAGTTGCAACACCAACACAAAGTGCGGTTTTAGGGGCCCTTGGAACGATTGTGTTAGCAATTTGTTATAAAAGTTTTTCATGGAAGGTTTTATGGGAGTCTTTAAATGGTACGTTAAATACAACCGGAATGATTTTTATAATTATAATTGGTTCTACCACTTTTGGACAAATTTTAAGCTATACAGGAGTAACCCAATCATTAGTGCAAATCATTACTAGTATAAATACGCATCCAATTAAGGTATTAATCCTCATTCAAATCGTTTTAATTATTTTAGGGTGTTTCATGGAACCATTATCAATCATGATGATTACATTACCTGTATTAATGCCAATATCCCAAGCTTTGGGATTTGACCCGATTTGGTTTTGTGTAATTATTCTATTAAACATGCAAATGGCCACAATGACTCCACCATTTGGAATGGATCTATTCGCCATTAAGGGGGTTGTACCCTCATCGATTACAATGTCACAGATTTATAAGTCTGCCTTACCTTTTGTAGGATTAAATATTATTTTAATGATACTGCTCATTACTTTTCCTTCGTTATCCTTGTGGCTACCTTCATTCCTTGATTAATAAAAAGAAGCAGTCAGAAATTGACTGCTTTTTATAATATGCAATTTATAATTCGCAATATCTAGAAATTTTTTTCGCAGCAGATTGAAGGTTGGATATGTAATAATCTATATCCTTATTACAAATGCGAATTTCGGGACCAGAAATACTGATCGCAGCGACTGTATTCCCCATAAAGTCTTGTATTGGTACCGCTATGCAATAAAGCCCAATCTCGTATTCCTGATTATCGATAGAATATCCTTGCTTCGCAATTTTCTCTAATTCTTTCACTAGTTGATTATGATTTATGATTGTGTTTTCAGTATATGGCTCCAACGGGATCTTATATACTTTGCTGTAATCCAACTCTGGTTGGGTAGCCAAGAGCATTTTCCCTAAACCGGTGCACCAAATAGGCTGTTGTGTACCGACTGAGGTATTGATCTTTACCGCTTTTTTAGGTTCTACTTTCGCTAGATAACTGACCTTATCGTTCTCTTGGACGGCTAAGTGTACAGTTTCATTCGTTTTTCTTACTAGTTCATCTAAATAAGGTGAAGCATTAAATAGGGGACTGTACTGTTTGGAAACGCGTTCTCCCCAGCCTAGTAATCTTGAACCTAATCGGTATTTTCTGCTGGAGGTCCGAACTAAAATTCCTTCACTATGTAAAGTTTTGATGATATGATGAACCGTACTTTTATTCATATTTAGCTGTGATGAAATCTCAGATACTCCTATCTCTAAGGTATCAACATTGAAGCATTCTATAATGTTAACCGCATTATTAATCGAATTAATCCTCATTATACTACACCTCAATCGTTGTATTTAAAAGGGTAAAGGGAAATTGAAAATTCTTACATAAATAATAGAATATTTAAAAAATTCAAGCCACTGCATATTCAGTCTAAAAATTATGTTGATTTCAAGCTTATTCGCGCAGTTAGATTGATAAATTATATTATCAAAAGAAAAGAAGCCTGCATCTTATTAGTAAGTTGCAAGCTTCTTAAATTTCAACAATTCCATCATAAAAGTAGGAAACCAAGGATGACACCTGTAAAGCCAAATGCAAGGGCGAACGGCATATTTTGAAGGGTAATTCGATAAGGGTTTTGTTTTGTTGTCATTGAAGTCATGGTTACCGTAACACCATAAACTCCAACAGTTAACGTCGCTAATGCACCTGTTATGATTACAATTCCAATGCTAAGAGGGTTGATAATAGAATAGATAGGATTAACTACCTCCAGTAAAATGCCTATAGTCGCAATCGCATGAAAGCCCACTAAGCCCATAAGGAGAATGAAAATTTGTATACATAACAATATCAAAACAGGCTGTTCGTTAAGCGTAAGAAATAGTTGATTTATAACTGTATGAAAAGAGGTTTTACTTAACGAATTAGAGAAAAATGCCAAAGATACAAAAAGCACTATAAAGTTTTGCATATGATTCGCGCGTTCTTTCCATATTTTCACTCCAATAATTTTAAAACTGCGCCACCTTTTCATCAATATTGCCCAAATAAAGACAAAAGGAGGAATGATTAGTGAAACGGATAGTATAAAATTGATATCCAGTAAAGACCCAATACCAACAACTAGTCCTAGAAAAGTTGCAAATGAGAAAAACAGTTTGATCATGGACTTGAATGGCCTGTTTAAACTCAAAGCCTCAGCTTCTAAAACTGCAGCGGACTCATAGGAAACAGTTCCAAATAGCTTTTTTCCTAAAAGACCATCCAAAGTAATCATAAAAACAGCACATAAAAGCAGCCACGGCAGATAGGATAAGTAACTAATCCCTGTAGCATCGACTGTTAGTGCGACAATTATCTCCATCGGACTCCAAACCAACGCAAGTGCCAGTCCTTTTAATGTAACTTGGCTAATAAAAGAATTCTTTATTTTTCGCTCTACTTCTTTCATGTTTTTAGCAAGAACATCCTGCGAAAGAGAAAGAGCTGAGATGTTGAGAAAGGTGCTTAGAGCAAAGGTTGTAAAGGAGCTACGTACATATAGATCCCCTAAAGTCTTTACATTGCCCTTTATGATTTCATTTAATCTCCGGTCATAACGGCCAGCCTGCACAACACTTGTCATGAGAGGTAGCACTAATAACATAGTTAAAATAGGCAGCGTTGAGGTGATAAGTTCAGGAATTTCCTTGAACGATAAACCTGAATAAATAAAGCTAGCTGCTCCTAGGGCAAGGAAACTACTGCTTAACATTTTAAATAGCTTATTGGAGCCTGGAAAAGAGAGTAAAAATAAAAGGACCGTAAACACACCAATCATATACCCTAAATAGTCATTGGAGAGAAATTGATTCAGTACATAAAGCAGCAAGATCATTGAATTGATCATATAAAGGTTCTTCGTGATCCATGCGAATAAACGATTCAATAAAAAACTCCTTTCCAAATCCAACATAAAATTCTGTCTTCAAGAAACAGTAGTGTTATTTTAACGCATATTAAGAAGATTGAAATCCACGGAATTTCAGTATATGAAACTTATAATGGTGCAGATATTGTAGATGCCCAAATCACAAACATCATACTAATAATATTAATTCAAGAGGTTAATTTAGACTGAATATGCGGTAGTATGAATATTCAGAATATTATATTATAGGAAACATCGATGGTATTTAAAGACAATCCTAGATACATAATATTAGCTGGAATTTATTATTTATAAAGTGTGGGGATGATTATGACAGTAAAACAATATGATGGCTACCGCTCCTTTCAATATCTAACACCGGGCAAACACTATAGGTCGTATCCACTCCCTCAATCGGACAGGTACAGGAATACCTATGAAGTTAAGATTTCTGAAGCAGAGGAACGGATCTTCGATACGATTCAAAAATACTACCCGATTGTTTCTTTAAGGGACCATGGATTTATTGTTCCAAACAATCCTGACGACATAATCCCATATTGCCGCCAGCTTCATACAGAGTTTGATTATGAAGGCTTGGCTCGTTCCGGAATTGATGTGGTATTTGAAAATTTCATGGATGGAATTTCCATTGTATCCTCACAAAATGGGTTAAAGTGGAACGATGTAATCTTAACTTTAGGAATACGTTATTGTGACATTGCCAAACAAGATACCGTATATCTCGCCAAAACATTTAAGGATTTACAGGAAGCAAAGGTCACGAAACGGGTAGCGATTCTTCCATCTTTAGAAGCTGCAAGTATTCTAGAAAATGAAGTTGATAGAGTAGATGTTCTTTATGGTTTGGGTATTCGCTGTATGGGGATTACCTATAATGATGCCAATACATTAGGGTCTGGGTTAACAGAAAAGTTCGATGGTGGATTAACGAAGTTTGGCAGAAAAGTAGTCGAACGAATGAATACACTCGGAATGGTTATCGATATTTCCCATTGTGGTGATCAAACAAGCCTAGACATCATTGAGGCAAGTGAATCACCTGTGATGATTACACATGCCGGGGCAAGAAAGGTGTGGGATTCACCGAGAATGAAACCTGATGAAGTCCTACTTGCCTGTGCGAAAAAAGGCGGTGTCATTGGGGTGTGTGCTGCGCCGAATACGACTCTATCATCTAAAAATCCACATGAACATACCATAGAATCCGTAATGGAGCATCTTGAATATCTCATAGATTTGGTAGGCATTGACCATGTAGGATTGGGGCCGGATACTTTCTTCGGAGATCATGTAGCTTTGCAACATGCTTTTGATGATATGTTATCGCTTCATGAGTCGCATGGAAATCAAGACTATGAAACTCCTTCTTTTGTCGAAGGGTTGGAGAACCCAACAGAGGCTATGAGAAATATGATTAAATGGATGATCAAGAAAAACTATAAGGTTCAAGAGATTGAGAAGATTGTCGGCGGAAATGCGTTGTGTATTCTTCAAAACATCTTGTCATAAATAGTAGTGATTGGAGGCGCGGATCAATGGATCATATGGAAGACTATGAAAGAATAGCGGTGGTAACTGGAGCTGCTCAAGGGTTAGGCTTAGCGATTGCTAAAAAACTATTAAAAAACGGTAAAAAGGTCGTTTTTATTGATGTCAATCAAGCATTATTGCAAGAACTAGAACGGTCTTTCCAACTAGAGTACAAAGAACAGACTATGTTTTTACAGATGGATGTTTCGAATGTCGTTCAAATTCGAGAAGCGATCAAGACTATTATCACAAAATGGGATCGAATTGATATTTTAGTCAATAATGCTGGTATTCGAGAAGAAACATCGATTGAGAATATCGAAGAGCTAGAATGGGACCGCATTATTGATGTGAATTTAAAGGGTACCTTTTTCTTTTCACAATCTGTCATTGACGTGATGAAAAAACAAAAATGGGGTCGCATAATTAATATGTCTTCTTACGGGGGACAGGTTGGTCCTCTTACATCCGGTGCCCATTACTGTGCATCAAAGGCAGGCCAGCTTGCTTTGACAAAGGTGTTTGCCCGTAGTTTATCAAAGGATGGGATTACTGTGAACGCTGTTGCACCTGCAGCGATCCGCACACCGGAGATGGATCGAATTGAGCCTCGGAAACTAGCAAAAATGGTTGAAGGGATTCCCGTTGGTAGAGTGGGGGAAGATCAGGAAGTTGCTGACCTTGTCTTATATTTAGCTTCTGAGTCAGCGG
>JAENZK010000465.1 GCA_016841285.1 Guptibacillus hwajinpoensis
GTTAATAAACACGGTAATAGCGCCCGCTTATCAAATGCATATTCCTTAAAAGTAATCTTATTTGTCTTAGGTACGTTTGTTTTTGCTTTTTGAGGTGTTTTTATTAAAAAGCTTAGAACTAATGTTGCAACTGTTAAAAGGACAGAAATTAAGATTAATAAATTATAAGAATAGTAAAAGAGGACAGATAAAGCAACCATCGGTGCTATACTCGTCCCAACACTAGTTGCCAGGCCGTAATAGCCAATACCTTCCCCAATCCGTTTAATTGGGATTATGTTCGTTGCTAATGTCGAAAAAATAGTGGTTATAATCCCAAAACCAACTCCATGGAGAGCCCTTAATAGTAGTAACATTGGTACAGAGTCCTGTCCATAGCTTAATGCTATTGTTAAAGTTATCACTACAAGTGTAATGATACTCATCCATTTCATATTTAATTTATGGAATAGGTAACCTATAAGCGGACGTGTGGCAATAGCCGCCAGCATAAAGACAGTAGTCATTAAACCAGCTTGGGTTGGATTTTGCTTAGCATCAGAAATATAAGCCGGAAAACCTGCCGTTAAAATTTGTAAACATAGAAAAAATAAAAAAGCCATTGCTACAATGGCTGTAAACTGTCCTGTCCATAGCTTAGATGATGATTTGTTCATTACTACATTTCCTTCTTTCTAGTTGATTCTTCAAGTAAAAAATCAATTCTGTCTTCAAGCGATAGCATGACTTCTTGGAAAATATCAATCTTTTCCGAATTGATTTCTTTTACTATGTCACCATAGTAAGTTTCGAGATGTGGTGATACTTCTTCAACCAGGTTCCTTCCCTTCTCCGTAATTCTTATAAGGAACGAACGCCGGTCAATTGGATTTGAAGTTCTTCCTACAAACCCATTTTTCTCTAAAATATCTAATATTTTTGTAAGGGTTGCTTGGTCTTTATCCGATCTAATCGATAATTCCTTTTGTGCGATATCATCCATTTCAAATAATGTTCGGAGCACACCCCACTGCTCTGTTGTAATGTTATAAGGTTTTAAAAACAGATTGATTAGACGTGTTATTTTTTTACTTAAACGTACCGAAGCAGCACCAATTGCCTTATCCATGGAAATATTCATAATATAGTGCCTCCCAAAATTCATACTTCCCATTATATACATAAATAATATTTGTGTAAATATAATTTGTATACAAATTATTTTTATAGGTTAAAATAGGACCTACCATTTGGTAAGTCCCTTTCTTATTCTTTAAAAAAATACGATATAGATCACAGCAGCTAGTACAATGCGATATATAGCAAACGGCACAAGTTTGATCTTGTTAATGAGCTTTAAGAAAAAGCGGATAGAAATTAATGCAAATACAAAAGCACTAAGGAAACCCACGATGAAAAATGGCAGGGCATCTAACGAAAAATATTCAAGGTTTTTAAGAAATGATATCCCACTTGCACCGGCCATAATTGGCACAGCCATAATAAATGTAAAATCCGCAGCCGCACGATGGCTCAACCCCACTAAAACCCCTCCAGAAATCGTTGCACCTGATCTAGAAAATCCTGGCCATAATGAGAGGCATTGAATAAGTCCGATTGTTAATGCTTGCTTGTAAGTAATTTGGTCTACCGTCTGAACCAATGGTTTATTTTTAGTGTATTTATCAGCTATAATCATTAAAATGGCACCCAAAACTAAACCGATTAAAACCGTACCTGTCGTAAATAAATGTTCATCAATAGTATCCTCGAAGAGTACTCCTAAAATACCAGCAGGTATTAAGCCAACAATGACATGCGTTAGTTTAAGATGACCTTTTTCATGTATAGCTTGCTTACCCCGTTTCCCTAGCCCTAGCATCTCAATAAAACGGTCTTTAAACACCACGACAACAGCTAAGATCGATCCGAGTTGAATAACTACTTTAAATGTATTAGCTACATATTTAGTTAAGAACTGTTCTGATTGCAGCCACATATCATCAACAATAATCATATGTCCTGTCGATGAAACAGGCGCAAATTCCGTCAGCCCTTCAACCATACCAAGAATAATTGCTTTTAAAATTGTAATAAAATCCATACTTTATAACTCCTTTTGAACTCCATTTAGAAAATACCAAAGACTTAACAAATATAGCATACTTTTCTCTTGTTGATAACTATGAATTCTATTGCCATTATATTTGTCCTTTTCAATATTAGAAGTATTATGTATTAAAAATACAAA
>JAENZK010000048.1 GCA_016841285.1 Guptibacillus hwajinpoensis
TCTCCTGTTTTGCGTGAAAGGATCAATCATGCTATTTGGCTTTATGAGAATGGGCTTGTAGAAAAGATAATTTTTACCGGGGGCAAGAAACCTGGAGATCTGTTTGCCGAGTCTGAGGTTGCAAGGGATTACGCGGTGAGGAACAATGTCAAAGCGGAAGATATTTTAATAGAAACTAAGTCCACCATCACAGAAGAAAACCTTCAATATGCTTATGACATTGCAACTCAGAATAATCTTCATTCGTTTTCTATTGTAAGTGACCCCTTACACATGAAAAGAGCCATTTTAATGGCAAAACACACCGGCATGAAAGCCTATTCATCACCGACACAAAGTTCCGTTTACAAGACTTTAAATAGTAAAATCCCTTTTTTCTTTCGAGAGTTATTTTTCTATATTGGGTACATAGTAAGTCTGCCATATAGGTAATCCTTTTGGGACAGAGGGTCGGGAACTGTGGTCCATTCACACTTATGATTGGTTTTGTATAATTTCAATAAGTTCTTGTTCGGATAATGTAGTAACCTTTTTAATATATGTTACTTCTATACCATCCTGAAAAAGTCTCCTAGCTATTTCTTTTCTGGCTTCTTTTTTTCCCTCTTCCCACGCTGTTAGTTCAAGTTCCTTATGCAAATCTTCAGATGGTTTTGCCATTCTATCTTTTATTTTATTATGCTCCTGAAACTTTTTTTCCTCTTGTTTAGCAAAGTCCATTGCCTGAGGCACAGATTTGATTTTCATTCGTGACCAGTGGGTAGCAATCTTTTCTATAATTTTTTTGGGAAGTGTCTTATCAGTTTTAACCATTAAGTAATATATTAGAACGTTAACTACACCAGGTGCTAACTTTTGTTTTAACATAATGTTTTCGATAGTTTGGAGGTCTGCTGGGGCAGGCTTAAGGCCATCCGATATATCCACTAATAATTGATATGGAGATACTTTTTCCAAATAGTGTATTAGCTTTTCCATTTCATTTGATGGCTCATTCATAATGGTACGTTCATTCAACGGTTGTGTCGAATAAACTAAACTTTCAAAAGTAATCATTTCGTATTGTTCAAGGTCATTAGTGGTTTTTGTTGATTCTTTTTCTTTTGCCAATCTCCATCTCCCCTTTACGTATATAGTAGAACACTTGTATAGCTTGTTGTTTATCAGCAGGTCTTTCTTATCCAAGTCTAGAAGGCTATTTTTTTATCATTTTCTTATATTATTTTCCCCTATGTAAATTTTACCATTAACAAATACTGTTTTAAAAGAAAAAAAGAGAATAACCGTGTTTATATGGATTTGCCTACTCGCCTCACATAACTGTTTACAGCCTCACTTCGCATTTCTTCTTCTTTCGCTTCGAATATAATGGTGGTAATTTAAGCAAAAAAAAAGACAAAACCCGTGATTTGTGGATTCACTTCTACCATGTTATTTGTCAACGTGTTTACCAATGCGGGTAACCTCAGGAAATTACGGTTATCTTAACCACTCAATATGTGTGACATTTTTTAAATATAAGCGTCTATTTATTAAGGAAGATTACCATTGCCATGTACTTCTATATATAACAAATTTCAAAAAAGGACGTGGAACTAATGAAGGGATTAACATACATAAGCCTATTAATCATATTAATTATTACTATAGCCGGATGTAATCCAAATGATAGTGAAAAAAATGGCACGAGTACCAACGGTGGGCCTCAGTCAGCAGTTAAAGATAGCACCAAACCTTATGTTAAGAGAGTAGGAAATGTGGATGTCCTAAATAGCCATGGGAGCATTGAAGGTTTGGAAAGAATGCAGAGCTTCTATGACAATATGAAAAATGGTGTTCCCTCTGATTTACGAATTGTCCACTACACGATTGAAGGAGATCCGATTCTTACAGATCTAGCATATAATGGAGAATCTCTAGAGGTAAAAGATGACAACACCAGAGACGCGTATGGGAGCGGAGAAATAAGAACCAATAGCTGCAGCTATATGATTAAGGAGGTAACCCCCACAAACACTTCTTATATCGCGATTGACTGTAAAGCTGGATCTTATGGCAAGGAAGAACTTTTAAAAATTAACTACAACATGAGCCAACAGGATCTTTTTGAGTTTGAACTGAAATACGGAGGAAAACTGGAAAACGAAATTAATACAAAAACAAACACAACAAAAAAAGTAATCAGTGCAAATGAAACAAAGGTAACAAGTGATTTTGTGCTAGGAGCAAGCTTGAAGCAAGAGGTGTATAAAAGATTAGTGTTTGCGAATTACTTAGCTGAAAAAGATTTAGAGACTACATGTGAATCCGGGGATTCCTTGAATTATTATCTAAAGGTATACATTAACGGAGGGCAGCGTGAATATCGTTGGTCTGCATGTGATCAGAGCCCCGATGGTGTGAAACTTACTAAAATAGCAGAATATATTATTCAACAATCTAGATTATGAATGGCTAAAAGACGAAATACAACAGATGAACCTAGATACTTACAGCTTTGACTTTACCATCCTAGAAGGTGTTAATACAGAGGAGTTCCAGCCAGGTGATAAAATCCAAGCCCACATAGAAGGAAGCATAAAAGGCTCAAAGCCCAAGAGAGCAAAAGTAAAGGATATTAAGAAATTGGAATTTTGAATAGGCCAGAGGGTCGGGAACTGTGATCTAAACAATTAAGAAGGAATCGCCCCTGAACATTCCCATAATTAACGAAAATAGCCTTACTCATTTGAGTAGGGCTCTCCATGTTTATGGTACATCAAGAAGTTCTTGCTGGTAGTCAATGGGGGATTTTTTTACGTTTGAAAGGTTAAATTCCAAGATTAATTTAGTATCTTTTTCATCCATATTAAAGGAAAAACCGGTTAAATTTAATAATACTTCAGTTTTTTTGTTAACTATGTTTCTTTTTGCTATGGTAATGTAAATCGGTAGGCAATCATTGACTTTAGTAGTCCTATTTTGAAAGGTAAATTCTCTAGTGATTAATATTTTTCCTTCAACTATAAAATTGATTTCTTCCTCTCTTACCTCTTGTTCCAGTCCAATGGATATTTGTTGCAATGTCCCACCTGAGATGCCTGGTAAATACTCTTCAACCTCAAATTTCAAACATACCAACTCCTTCATCAGTAATGGTATAAAATATGAGTTGAATGGGTTTAATATTCAAATAATCTTTTGGAATTTAACATTCGGCCTTTTTGAACGAGGAATTTATCGTATTCTACTAAATTACAATATTCCCATGCCCATAAAAAACGATCAGCTGAAGCTGTCCGTTTATTTATACTTGATGTTCATTGTAGTCAAATCTCCTCAAACTGACATCACGACGAATTTCAAGTATAATATTTTCGTGAATAGTATGATATACCAACTCATCTCCTTTTGATTTTAGAAGTTCTTTGGTTGCTAGTTCATCTGATATTGGGGTAATCACAGCCACATCATCAATAATTTCTTGCTCATTTTCAATGTGAGACTCTAGGACTTTGAGTTTAACAAATTGATTCGGATACATTTTTCTAACCTCAGTCCACCTCATACCTTTCACCGTCCCTTTTATAATTATCCTTATTATACCAATATTCCTTTTGTTAAAGAAAATGTCCTAGGGTGAAAAGCCATCAAAATCACTGCATCATCATTTCCATTTCTCTCCGAGCTTCTTCAAGGAAAGGGAGATTTTGAACGACTAAAAGTTGAATGTTTAATTTTTTTGCGATTTCTTTTAAGGATGGGTACATTTTTTCTTCTTTCCAGAGTTCCCTTGGAATACTATTTGATTGTTTTATAATGGGACAGAGGGTCGGGAACTGCGGACTATTCCACGCCTATACCTACCAATATAGCATCAGATTTCTGAGCTCTGGAAGGACGCATTTTCTCTCACCATGGTTGGTCTTGTTAAAGAAAAGACTGCACATAGTAAGGAGATGATGGCAATGACACTTCCAAACCAAGCTGTACTGGAAATTGTGCCGGTCTGGTTTAACACGATGCCACCAATTGCCGATCCAAGCGAGATACCGATTTGTATGGCAGAATTATTAAAGCTTTGCTGAACATCGGATGTAGCAGGGTCAGTTTGAATCAAATAGCTTTGCTGCGGTGGCGCTAGACTCCAACTTAATGCTCCCCAGACCATCATAACTGGAATGAATAAGACAAGTGAAAAAGTCGATAATGGCAATAAGAATAATACAATAGCAAACGCACTAATGACGATGATGATACTTTTACGAGCCCCAATCCAATCCGAAAGTATTCCACCGAATGCTCCACCACTTACGGCTGCAATTCCAAAAATTAAATAGCAGATACTGATCCAATAGGAATTGAGATGAAGATTCGTTTCCAAAAATGGGGTGAAGTAAGCATAAATCGTATAATGTCCTGCCAGCATGAATATGGTAGCAAGATGGGCACTTCCTATTTTCGCACTTCCTACTGCTTTTAATTGTTGTGAAAGAGGAATCGTATTTCCCCCAGGAATGCGCTCCAAAAATAGTGTAATAAGCACTATGGATCCAACTGATAACACAGCGATTCCAAGGAATATTACACGCCATCCAAATGCATTGGAAATCAAAATTCCGAGTGGCACGCCCAACACAAGTGACGAACTAATGCCCATATAAATGAGCCCCAAAGCCTTTGCTTGTTGTGTAGGGGCAACAATTTTCACTGCAATGGTCAAGGAAAGAACGACGATCAGTGCTGTACTTATCGAAGTCAACACCCTTGCCACCATCATAAAGGTAAAGTTCGGACTGAAATATGTCATGATATTACCGAGAAAAAAAGCAAACAAGGAAGCAAGATATAATTTCTTGCGCTCGATTTTACTGGTTAAAACAAGCAAAACAGGACCAGCAATGGCATAGATTAGCGCGAATACTGTGATTAGCTGTCCGGCAGTACCTAATGTAATGTTAAAGTCGGCAGCGATGGTCGGTAATATCCCGCCTACGATTAATTCCACCAATCCAGCTGCGATCGTCGATAATGCTAGTATAATAACCTTTAAATTCATATTCTATTACTTTCCTTTCTTTTCGAAATACGAAAAAATCCTAATTACAAAAAATGAATTTTCATTTTCTGTAATCAGGATTTTATGGTTCCTGGTAGAGACCCTCAAGCCATATTCTAGAGGTTATACAGGTAATCTATATTTTAATATTATTTACCTTGCAATTCTACAATGCTTCATTTTACTTTTCAAGTGTAAAAAATCCCCATCCCTTTTACTCCCCCTTCAACACATGTAACTCAAGAGGAACTTGTGAATTGAACAAGCCGTTAAAATTATTAAAAGAAAAACACCGAACAACACTCTCTGCTTCATTATTAAACCCTTTTTATAGGTTTTAAGCTTTCTGAGGGAATGGATGTACCAAAGGAGTTAGAAGAAAAGTTTAAGTTTGCTAAGAAGAAGTCTAAACTAGCTAAAACCATACGGTGCGGTTTTTTTGTCATTAAAGGGGAATATTAAAGTAAACAGCACTTCTCTATCTAATTAGAGGGTGCTGTTTATCTGTTCGCAAAAACCACATTTACTTCTAAGTTTAATAACATTAACTTCCTAGTTTATTATCAACCTCAGTTGTATCGACATTCTCGCCAAATAAATCTTTTAGTTTATTCTTGGCTTGCATTTTAATTTCATCATCCACATATAAAGCTACTTGAAGTAAAGCGAATATAACAACACTTAGGTCGTCAGCATAACCTACTCCAACTGCTAGGTCAGGTATAATATCTAGAGGTAAAATAAAATAACCCAAAGCCCCAACAATGGTTGCTTTAACTTTTAATGGTACATCTGGCTTTTGAAGGGTGTAATAAAGTAAAAGAACGGCGTAGACTACAGAAGTTCCGGCTTTTTTAGAAAACTTTTGAACCTTAGTCCAAAATTTTTCCTCTGAGAAATGCTTTTCGTGTTGGTTTATATCTTCAGTATTTAGTTGTTCTGCTTCATCTTTTAAATCAGCAACTAGTTCTTCTTCAATTTCAATTTCTTCGACTTCATCAATATTGGATAAGGATAATTCTTCAAAATCTGTTTTCTTCTTAAATAGATTTCTCAACATGAGATCACTCCAATGATTAATAGATTACATATACATTTTACACCATAATTATCCATTTACCACTGGGCCATAGGGTCGGGAACTGTGGACCATTCTTCAAATCGGCCCTAGGTTTCCCAACTTATGACAGCAAGCGTGGTATTTTTAACACTCCTTATGGCTTCATCCTGTTGAATGGTTTTTAAAATGTATTTTAGCTGTTCGGGGTCCAAATACGCATATCGCCGTTTATAAGTATCAAATGCTTCATTTAAAGACATTGTCAATTCAAACGTGTCACGTAAATACGAAATTTCAGGTTGATATCCCAGTTCCCATAGGATATTGAAATAAGACTGCAGGAGATCTCGGTCATTGTGAGGTCCTTTTATCTCTTCCGTGATTAATTGTTCGTTTTTTAATACTTCAATCACACTGTCTGTTGATGCTGTAAATTGACAAATCACACCATATCCCTTTGCCACATTGGACATTTCTACTAATGCTTCAACCGAACGGGTAGCTGGACACATTGCTGCGAAGGCAATATCAAATTCACCAATCTTCTCCGTTGCAGGCCAAGGTGATTTAATCGTGTGAATATTATCTAGATTGTTTTTTTCTATTTCCTGATGCAGAAATTGTAACATCTTTGATGACAAGTCAAGTGCGTGGACGGACTGGCATCTTTTTGCAAGAGAAATTGCGTAACGCCCTGAACCCGAACCAATATCTAATACGTTAGCTGATGGAGTCAGTATCCCCTTTTGTTCTAACAGGCTTGGGACAGCATCATTGAAATACGTGCTTCCAATGACCTGATTTTGATAGAAAGTCTTTGCTTTTTGATCCCAGTTCTCTTCAACTGTTTTAATTGGTTCGTTGTTGGATTTCAACTTTTGTTCAAATATTGATATTAAATCCATTGGGTACCTTCCTCTCCTTACAAACAATACAATGAATTCCTAACAAGAATAATAACTAGGATCCGCAACATCTACTAGCAATATTTTCTCTTTGAATCCACCTCGTTCAGCTGCTTTCTGCTGACGAACCTTCTCCAACTCTTCCAATGATCTGCCATGAACAGTACTTAGTGCAAGAATCACTTCCAACAAATCCGCCAGTTCCTCGATGCTTTCTTTGTTGGTTTCAGCTTGCAAGTACTCGTTTAGCTCTTCTTGTGCCTTTTTTTGTAGTTCCACTTTATATTCTTCATCGGAAAGAATTTTGGTAGTTGGCAGCTTTCCATCTTTTTTTATAATTTCCGGGATATGATCTCGGACAAGTTTGTTATATACCTTCATAAAAAATTCCTCCATTCAGCTTTATTGACTGAAATCAATATTCCAGGCCATTTACTTTATGAAAATCTTACCATTATATTGGTGATATTTTAAGTCAAAAAAAGACAAAACCCATGATTTGTGGATTTTGTCTTTTTTCAACGGTTTAGTCAGATAAGTAGGTAGTAGTATTAGAGAATATTATTAATAGGAGATACCTACACGTGTTTTTATATAATCGCTGCTTTTTATTTGGCTAAATGCAAATTCTGCTGTATCGGGAACAGAAATTTTAATACCACCCTCCGGTAAAAAATTACTTTCTGTTCGATATTCCCCTACCCTTTCTCCATCCGGCAAATATGTAGGACAGACAATCGTCCAATCGAGCTTTGATTGTTTAAGCATTTTGTAGACTTTATAATGTTCTTCGGCTGCACGGACTGACTTACGCTTTGATTCACTTGACAGATACCGTAGTAAATTGGGATCCATTCTACTCTGTAGGATCCCGGCAGTTCCTATAGTAATAATTCGTTGTATGCCTTCATTTTCCATTGCTTCGATAATAAGCGGCATACTTTCTGATAGAGTGGTTGTCCCATCTGTATTGAGTGAACTAATTACGACATCCATTCCACGTATTGCACGTACGATATCATCTTTATTCAAAACATTTCCTGGAATAATCGTTAAATTTTCATGATTAATTTGAATCTTCTCTGGATTGCGAACTAGAACAGTAACATGATGTCTGTCCAGAAGTGCATAAGTTACGATATGACTTCCAACACGCCCGGTTCCACCAAAAATTAAAATATTCAAAAACAAAACTCCTTTTACGAATCAAAATTGGGACTGGGACAGAGGGGCGGGTACTGTGGATCCTTCCTTTGCTTTTTCAATCAAGGTCATAGTACCACACTCGTTCTGAATGATATTTTATTTTTCCTTCTTGTTCCGCCTTTTCCCACTTTTTTTAGAAAGTATATCTAAGATTTTACATCAGGGTCCCTTGGTCTTATTCGGAATGTGCGCTGTTCTGACTTTTCTTGAAATAATTGGCGCTCAACATCCTGCTTTTTGGATTGAATCCAATCATTTAAATCCGAAAAATCAATTTCTTTCATTCACGCATTCACCCCTTTTTTTCATCGATTTTATCATATATCTTCTAGCTATAATACTTTCAATCTGGGACAGAGGGTCGGGAACTGTGGATCATGCTAAAATCTATAAGCCAAAAAATTAATTAAATTGCAAAAGGCTGACGATGATGCTCAGCCTTTTGCAAGCAAAATAATACGTAATAGCTCTTAAAACAAAAAGGATTAGATTATACATACAGCCCATAGCCCTATAAAGGGGAATATCCGAGCCTACTAAAAGCTAATGCTATTTGATAGTATCCCCTACTATTAGGATGAACTCCTCCTGATGATAATAAAACTCTTTCATTCCCTTTAAATACACTATAGATATCAGCTACTTTAACATTCAATTCCCGACCAAAACTGTTAATCAATGAATTAAACGTTCTAATCGCCTCATCTACTATAGGAACATCGATAAATGGATTGTATAAATTCATTATGCGCAAAATATATTTCTCTTGTTTGTCTAGATGGTGAATTTTTTCTAATATTTTTGAGATGTTATTCCCTGATTGTGTAATAGCATGAGATATACTTTCTTCGTTTTTATTTATTATTAATCCTTTAGCAGCGTTTATTAAATCATTCCCTCCAGCTGTTATCGTGATGATATTTGCCCAATTTACAGCTTCCGTAACAATTGGGGAATTGAGCATAGTTAAAACATCTTCTGTCGTTGCTCCTGACCTTGCAAATTTTTGATAAGAAATACGTTTTTTTAAAATTTGTTGACTTAGACATCTGTAATATTCAACAAATCCAGGGTCCAAAAACGGAATACCTATACCCACAGTAAGGGAATCGCCTATCGCAAGATACCGTAAATGATTGAAATCCATATCTCACCTCAACTAATTAGTTATATTCTTAAACTATTCAGTAAAAGATGAATGGAGAGCATAAAAAGTGACTATTTAATCGTTCTAACGTGGTTCATCTGTCTTTGTCGCTGGGACAGAGGGTCGGGAACTGCGGACTTTGACAGAGGGTCGGGAACTGTGGACTTTTTAAATAGACTTTTGGGTAAAATACAGTTGTATTCTCATTGTGGATAGATAGACAGATAAAATACTGGAGGGCTTTAGTTTGAAACATTTTACTGAAGAAGAAAAGATAAAGATTTTATCCGACATTATTGCGATTAAATCTGTTAATGAAAACGAAATCGAAGTGGCAAATTACTTGAAAGATTTATTTGCTGAATACGGCATTGAATCTAAAATTGTTCCAGTTACAGACACTCGTGTTAACTTAGTGGCTGAAATTGGAAGCGGGAGTCCAGTCATTGGCGTTTCTGGTCATATGGATGTCGTTTCTCCTGGTGATGAAAGCGAGTGGACTTCAGATCCGTTCACATTGACAGAAAGAGACGGAAAATTATACGGACGTGGAACAAATGATATGAAAGCTGGTTTAGTAAACCTTGCTTTAGTGATGATTGAACTCAAAGAAAATAATGAATTTAAAAATGGTACTGTCCGTTTTATGGCAACGACTGGTGAAGAAGTCGGTGGCGCAGGTTCTAAAAAATTATACGAAGAAGGCTATATGGATGATGTAGATTATCTCTGGGTAGCTGAACCTTCTCCTGACACGATTATATACTCTCATAAAGGATCGCTTAACTTACGTGTAACGTCTATTGGTGAAGCAGCACACAGTTCTATGCCTGACCAAGGTTATAACGCGATTAATCCATTGATGAAATATCTAATAGAAGTAGACGAAAAATTAAATGGCGATGATCGTAAAAATGAAGTTCTAGATAAATTAGTTATGAGTACAACGATTTTTAATGCAGGGAACCAAGTAAACTCAATTCCAGAAAAAGCAGTAGCTGAAATAAACGTGCGGACTATTCCAGAATTTGATAACGATGAAGTGATTGACTTATTTAAAACAACAGCTAATAAATACAATCAAGAAGGCTCTAAAATTGATGTTGAAGTGACAATGTCATTACCAAGTGTTTTCACTTCAGGACAATCTGAAATGGTTGATCTTACTAAAGAACTCGGTAAAAAACATTTAGGTTTGGGAATTTCTGTTAAAGGTTCGCCAGGAGTAACGGATGCATCAAACTTATTACGAGGTAAAGATGACAACTTCCCATTCATGATGTTTGGTCCAGGCGAAACAAAAATGGCACACAAAACAGATGAATATGTCTACAAAGATTACTACTTTGCATTCTTCGATATCTATAAAGAGTTAATTTTAGGATTATCGAAATGAAAAAAGATTTTTTAGACTATATAGAGATGATTACCATTTTTGGTGGTCATCTCTTTTTGCTTTGGTTGGTTTTTATTTAACCCTTAATGAACATGAACTATTTCTCTAAACCTAATACTGACTTATAATATGTTGGTTATAAAAAAGAATGAATTAAAAATAGTATTGCAAATGCAATACCAGACCGCAAATGCCACTTCCGGTCCATCCTCTGATATCGAAATAGTCCCGATATTGGAACTGGAAGCAGGACCAGTAAGGAAAGCAATCCACTTATATTACCAACATCAAATTTGAAGCCGTACATAAAGACAGCTACCGTATGCACGATAATAAAAGCGATGGCGATAATCGCTGCAGGAGTATGCCATTTTCGGGCAAAACGCAGTAAAGTGGACAACCATTTTTTCACCTTGGCTTGACCTTTTAGAATGCGAAGCTTAATGACTCTAAGTAGCACATAATAAGCAAGTACAAAAAATAAGATAATTCTTGCATTGGAGCCAAAACCTTTAAATGTATGTTCGAACTGCTTGCTGTGCAGAGTGGATAATGAAAGCTGTAGTAGTCCCTTCAGTTCATAAAGCATGATCAAAGCAGAGATAATAATCGCCGCGATTAACCATATTCGTTCCTTTTTAGGAATCCATCCTTGTTTTTGAACCTTGATTTCCCTTGTGTTCATTGGTCTGTCCCCCTATAAACAATAAATTTTCTCTTTAAGAAACACCTCATTTTATAGTGTTTCTTTATTAATTTTTTATTCCATATAATGGCCCGTAAATGAAAAAAGAGCTCTTATCCTTGTTCAAGGATAGCTCCCTTTTGTTGAACAACCTAATCGGTTATCTAAAAAACTTAACCACAAAATCACAAAAATTTTACAATTATCTCCAACAAAGAATATTAAAGTTAATTATAATAATATGGATTATTCATTATTATTTCTATTTTTAGGAGATGGTTGAAATGTTCGCAGGACATTTTGGAGTTGCTGCTGCAGTGAAATGTAAAACCCCGGAACTGCCGCTTTGGTCGCTGTTGGTCAGCACTCAGTTACTTGATATTGCCTTTATTCCATTCAATTTAGCCGGGTTGGAGTCAATAGAAGCCATCGGCGAGGGCGGCTATGCCAAGATGATGATTTATGCATTTTACACACATTCTTTCGTAGGGGCCATTTTGCTTTCCATTCTAGCAGGGTTCTTTGCTGGTGGTTTTTGGGGTAAAAGATCAGGGGTGATTATTGGAGCTGTAGCTTTTAGCCACTGGGTTTTGGATTTAATCGTTCATCGTCCCGATCTACCCATTCTCCCGGGAAATGTAGGCGGCCTCCCTCTCCTTGGTTTAGGATTATGGGATTCTGTTTTTGTAAGTATCCTAATCGAACTTCTCTTCATTACAACTGGTTCTATTTTTTATTTCAGACACCTACTTCAGTCTTCAGATCCTTCTCGTAAGGGAAAAGCCATTATAGCCGGTTGTGTAATGACCGTCTTTCTCCTTCTTTCATTAGGTGTTGACGTTTTCTCATAATAAAAGGTATGTGATTCAATATTTCTTCAACAATCTGGCCATAAAAGGAAACAGGTGCTTTCCTTGTTCAAGCTATCTGGCATCTATAATTGAAAAGCACTTACCTTATTACAGGAAAGCGCCCTATTGTTGAAGATCATTGCTTTAACCTTATTCAAGTCAAACCTCAAAGTTTAGTTTCATCTATATAAGCAACTTCCCATAAATGACCGTCCAAATCTTGAAACCCCCATATATACATAAACCCGTGATCTAGAGGCTCACTAAAAAATTTACCACCAGATGACAATGCCTTATTTACTATCTCATCCACTTGGTCGCGACTTCCAGCTGAAAAGCTGAGAATTGCTTCGGCAGAAGTAGTAGTATCCATAATTTCCTTCTTACTAAATCCTTTGAAACGTTCCTCGGTCATTATCATAGCAAAAATATTGTCACTGATGATCATACAAGATGTGGTCTTATCGGAGAATTGTGGGTTGAACTCAAAACCGAGCTCCTTGAAAAAGTTGGTTGACTTGTTCACGTCTTTTGCTGATAAATTGATAAAAATATTTTTGGATGTGAATGCCATTTTTTATAACCCCCTGTGAAAATTGCTAGCAAAAAAGCCATGTCAATTAAGTTTTTCATTAAATGTCTCTAAATATTCCACTCTTCTTTAAGTACTGTATTTCATTATGGCCCTTTAGCGTTAGTACATTCTATTAAATACACTAATTCCTCGATGCTTTCTTTGTTAGTTTCAGCTTGCAAATACTCGTTCAGCTCTTCTTGTGTTTTTTTTGTTACAGCTTTGTGTGACTGGAATCAATATCCTGGCCCTTTACAAAATTTCTCCATTAAATTGATGAAATTTTAAGTCAAAAAGACAAAACACGTGATTTGAATGTGCCCTCTTCTGCCATTTTATTTACCAATCTAGTTTACCATTGGGGGCCTCAAGAAATTGCGGTTTTCTTAACCCTTCAAAATGTGTGACATTTTTTCAATATAAGCGTCTATTTATTAAGGAAGATTTCCATTGCCATGCACTTTATATACAACAAATCTCAAAAAAGGACGTGGAAGTAATGAAAGGATTAACATACATAAACCTTTTAAGCATGTTAATTATTACACTAGCCGGTTGCAATCCAAATGATAGTGAAAAAATGGCACTAGTACCAACGGTGGACCTCAGTCAGCAGTTCAAGATAGCACCAAACCTTACATTAAGGGAGTAGGAAATGTGGATGTCCTAAATACCCATGGAAGCATTGAAGGGTTGGAAAGAATGCAGAACTTCTATGACAATATGGAAAATGGCGTTCCCTCTAATTTAAGAATTGGCCATTACACGATTGAAGGAGATCCGATTCTGACTGATCTATCATATAACGGCGAATCTTTAGAGGTAAAAGATGACAACACCAGAGACGCGTATGGGAGCGGAGAAATAAGAACCAATAGCTGCAGCTATATGATTAAGGAGGTAACCCCCACAAACACTTCTTATATCGCGATTGACTGTAAAGCTGGATCTTATGGCAAGGAAGAACTTTTAAAAATTAACTACAACATGAGCCAACAGGATCTTTTTGAGTTTGAACTGAAATACGGAGGAAAACTGGAAAACGAAATTAATACAAAAACAAACACAACAAAAAAAGTAATCAGTGCAAATGAAACAAAGGTAACAAGTGATTTTGTGCTAGGAGCAAGCTTGAAGCAAGAGGTGTATAAAAGATTAGTGTTTGCGAATTACTTAGCTGAAAAAGATTTAGAGACTAATTGTGAGTCCGAGGATTCCTTGAATTATTATCTAAAGGTATACATTAACGGCGGTCACCGTGAATACCGTTGGTCTGTGTGTGATCAAAGCCCCGATGGAGTAGAACTTACTAATATAGCAGAATATATTATTCAACAATCTGAAAAGCAGGAATGGGACAGAGGGTCGGGTACTGTGGATCATGGGCCCGATTGTTAATATTATTAGACCTCTTCTTCCATATCTTTTTCTTGTTTAATCCTAAGACGGTACACATAAGAAACAGGGACAACTCCGCAAACGAATATAATTCCCCCTATCACTAAGCCATCGCCCCAGTTGAAATTCGGGGTAATGGAGGTAAGGATGCAAATTTTATAAAGATAGAAATAAATTAATAATTTAATTCCGCATATGGCACAAAAATAATTATCATTTAGGTCAAACATCCAAGAGCTTTCCCAGTGATTGAATATGCTTTAATGTAATAAAAATGAGGAGGATGAAAAATGATTCCTAATAGTAATGCCCATATTTTAACAGATGAAAGAATTGGCCCTGGCTTTGGGGTGGGTGGACCAGGCTCAGGATTTGGTTTTTCCCCAGGACTTGGATTAGGCGGACCAGGCTCAGGACTTGGGTTTGGCGGTCCAGGCTATGGACATGGTTTTTATCCTGGTTATGGTTTAGGTGGACCAGGTTCAGGATTTGGTTATGCTCCAGGACTTGGATTAGGCGGACCAGGTTCCGGTTTAGGTTATTACCCAGGACTTGGTTATGGTGCTCCTGGGATTGGGCTCGGCTATCCCCACCCATACCAGCCATATACAATGCATTATTAAAACCAATAATACAAAAAGTTCCTTTCAGTGCTCATTTTTGTTTTTAGAAAAAACTCTGCTAATAAAGCAGAGCTTTTTTATTGAATCATTTACCATATTGTGGAAGAAACGAGAGTGTTCACAAAAAGATGCCACAACAATTAAAACAAAAGGATTACCACGTGGATAAAAACAACCACAGCCATAACTGCATCCACCAACTATATTTTGCTTCCTTCCTGTTTATAGTAACAAAATATGTAAAATACAAGCAGAAATGGGAGCACTTGTACATCTACAATTAAGAATTTAAACCAACCCAAATATTTTGAACTAAATATAATAAAAATAAAATCACAAAACTTTTTTTCATTGCTATACGTTATATATACAGAGAAATGGGGGTGCTTATGGTGAAAATATATGAATCAGAAAAACTACTTACAGATTTAATATTAAACGAAAAAGAGAATTTTTATAGGATTGCTTTCAGCTACGTTAGGAATAAAGAAGATGCATTGGATATTATTCAGGACTCTATTCACAAATCCCTAAAAAAAGTACATACATTAAAAAATATTGATGGATTAAGAAGTTGGTTTATACGAATTATTATTAACACTTCACTAGATTTTTTACGAAAAAAGAAAAGGGAAATTATTGTTGAGGATGATACTCTAGAATTTCTTAGTCCGCATACTAATGATAACTATGAAAACTTTGATTTAGCGACGTTACTTGAAAAACTTTCTCCTAAGTATCGTATTATTATCATTCTTAAATTTTTTGAGGACTTAACCATTCGTGAAATAGCAGAAATATTGAATGAGAATGAGAATACGATTAAGAGCCGTTTATATAAAGGGCTTGAAGCACTAAGAATTAAAATTAAGGACAAAACTTATTTAGGAGGGTGAAGAATGAGAAAAAAGTTAGAACAATTAAAGAAGGACTATAATGATATTCCTATTCCTGATGAGTTGGATTTTGTCGTGAAGAAAGCACTAAAACAAAATATGAGAAGGAAGAAATTTAACAAATCGCTTGTGGGAGTTGCTGCAGTCACTACTATTTTAATTGGAAGCTTAAATGTCAGCCCAACTTTTGCTAATACAATAGTTAAAGTACCGGTTTTAAGAAATATCGTTAGCGTATTTACATTTACAGAATTTAAGATGAAAGAGGAAACATATAATGCTGAAATAGAAGTGCCTGCTATCGACAACTTAGATAATGAATCCTTGCAAACTACCTTAAATGAAAAATATCTAGAAGAAAGCAAAGCACTCTATGAAGAATTCCAAACTGAAGTGGAAAGTTTGAAAGAAATTAAAGATGGAGGTCATTTGGGAGTAGCTAGCGGATACGAAATTAAAACAGATACCGAACAAATTTTATCAATCGGTAGATATGTTGTTAATACAGTCGGTTCATCTTCAACCACTTTTCAATTTGATACAATTGATAAAAAAAATGAACTACTCATTACTTTACCTAGTTTATTTAAAAACGAGAAATATATTGATGTAATTAGCGAAGAACTTAAAAAACAAATGATTTCCCAAATGGAACAAGACTCTTCTCTCGTTTATTGGGTGAAGAATCCAAATAAAAAAGAGGAAAGCCCATTTGACCCATTTGAGAAAATAAATCCTGAACAAAACTTCTATATTAACAAAAATAACAAATTAGTCATCGTATTTAATAAATATGATGTTGCTCCTGGATACATGGGAGTTGTTGAGTTTACTATTCCATCGGAGGTATTATTTAACATACTAGTTAGTAATGAATATATTAAATAGATATGGGACAGAGGGTCGGAAACTGTGGATCTGGTGAGAATGGGACAGAGGGTCGGAAACTGCGGCTCATGTGGAGTAATCAGCTCTATTAGCGGACAAGTTATACGGGGACTCTAATCTTATTAAGCATATTTAATGCGTTTTTTATTAATGCAAAGGTATGATAAATAAGAATCACTTAAATATGGAGGTCAAGAATAATGAATTCAAAATACACACCACTATTCCAACCCATTACCTTGCGTAGCGGAATTCAATTAGTTAATCGTGTCGTTATGGCACCGATGACTAATTTTTCTGCCAATCAAGATGGTACAGTTTCAGATGAGGAAGTAGCATACTATAGCCGCCGTTCAAATGGAGTCGGTATGGTTGTCACAGCTTGTGCCTATGTCACAGCTAACGGAAAAGGATTTCCAGGTGAATTCGGAAGCGATCGTGATGACTTGATTCCTAGTTTACGCCGACTCGCCTCTGCCATTAAAGAACAAGGAGCCAAAGCAGTCCTGCAAATTTTCCATGGTGGCAGGATGTGTCCCTCAGAGTTAGTTCCAAATGGCGAAACTGTAAGTGCTAGTGCTGTTCCAGCAGAACAAGGTGCAGGATCCGGTCAAGTTCCTCGCGCATTGACTGAGACAGAAATTCAATCCATTATTCATGATTTTGGCGAGTCTACTCGGAGAGCGATCGATGCTGGATTTGATGGGGTTGAAATTCACGGAGCTAATGGATATTTAATTCAGCAGTTCTTTTCACCACATTCCAACCGACGTGAAGACCAATACGGCGGCAGTTTGGAAAAAAGATTAACATTTCCAATCGCCATTGTAGATGAAGTGAAAAAAGTAGTAGCCCAACATGCAAAACAACCATTCCTCGTTGGATATAGATTCTCACCAGAGGAACCTGAAACACCCGGAATCACAATGGCAGACACTCTTGCATTAGTAGATGTTTTGGCAAGTAAAGAGTTCGATTACCTTCATGTTTCCTTAAATGCGTTCTGGTCAACTCCAAGACGCGGGGTTGAAGATTCTCGTTCTCGCCTTGAAATTATTCAAGAGAAAGTTGGGGAAAGAGTTCCAGTGATTGGTGTAGGCTCCATTTACACAGCTGACGATGCTTTAAAAGCCATGGAAACTGGTGTTTCAATGATTGCAATCGGACGAGAGATTATTATTGACCCTGATTGGGTTGAAAAAGTTAGACAAGGAAAAGAATCTGAAATTGAAACAAAATTAAAGAAAGACGCTCAAGCTCGTCTTGTCGTGCCAAACCCTCTTTGGCAAGCGATTATCAACACACCTGGATGGTTTCCAATTGAAGATTAAATAGACGGATAACTCCTAAATTGAAATCTAGTGTTCCAATTTGGGAGTTTTCCCTCACTTCTTATCACATCTTTTCTTCTGAATTAACTAAACATCTTCATGTTTTTATAGATTCTTATGAACTCTTCTGACTATAAATTAAGAATGACCGCCATTTCTGACGATCACCACGATTATGATAAAGTTCTCCATACTATATCTAAATGCGATTTTTATCCCTGGTCCGTCCAGGAAGTAGGCAACCGACAGCGCCGCGGTTCTTATCCGCCATGCACCGTCCGCGCCCCCACGACCTTGATGCCCCCAGTGCCCTAGTGGAGCAGGACTACTGGGTCAACTGACTAACCTTAATCCCTTCGGCTACCATTAGCTCGTCTCCATCAATGCCGTCGACGACGTTTTCGAGCATAGTGACATCCTCCCCCGCATCAATCCTAATGCCGTTGGCAGCCTGTCGAATGACATTGGACTCAATCCGGATGCCTGAGGGGATTCCTTTGCCCCGTCCATCAGTACCACGGTCCTCTTTGAGCCAGATTGCCCAGAACCCGTTAGTCCCACCAGTGATGTGGTTCCCGCGCAACTCCGTGCCCGGTGCATTACGGACCTCGATGCCGGCTTTCGATTTCTCCCGTGCGGTGATTCTGTTGTCCTCAATGAGTGTGTCAGGAGTTCCTAGGATGACGAGGACTCCCTGACGGTTGCCAATCAAGTCGTTGGAGTGCACCCAGTTTCCAGGTCCCGAGGCGTCGTGCTTGTTCTTAGACCCGCCCGAATTGCCCAACGCGATGCCTGCCCGCTGACCGCCGATGACCGTGTTGTCCCGGATTTCGTTCAGGTATTCACCCTCACCGTGTAGGTCGATTGCGTCAAGGTGGCTGTCAACGATGGTGTTCTCCGCCACGAGATTATTGTGCGTGGGGAACTGCAGCAGAATGGCATGTCGCAAATGCCTGCCATCGAAGGCATTGCCGATTACGACGTTGTGCCGGGAATCGTTGGCGGCATCTGGGTCGTGCTGGTCCCTTGAACCCTCGATAGCGATACCGTAGCCCTGTCCTCCGGGACCGATGGAAGTTGCCTCACTGATGTAGTTTCCAGATAGGGTCACTTCACGGCTGGCTTTGACGGAGATACCGTGGCGCTCGAACCTGCGGATACCCAAATTCTTCACCAATACCCGGGAGCTGGCCTGCCCTTCGTGAGCGCCGAGATAAATCCCGTACATCGGGCCACCACCCGTGTCGCCGTCATCTGGATTGTCCCCGAGTGGACCTTTATGACGAGAGGTGATGGTGAAGTCAGTGACGATGACGTCGTGTACACCGGAGCCGCGGATCACCCGGCTGGCATCCTCTCCGTCAAAGGAGGTAATCAGCACAGTGCGCTCCTGAC